>NZ_JAIWJZ010000050.1:0-65624 GCF_020216105.1 Enterobacter sp. K16B | reverse complement strand
AGTACATCAAAGAGTGGCGTACCGCCGCCGGCAAATAAGCGTCTGAGCGCGGCGCAAGCCGCCGCGCTCCCTTATCGACCTGAGTTCGTTTTTCTGGGCTGCAATACCAGGGATACCCCATGAATACATTACGCAGAAAGTGGCAAAGCCTGCCGCGCGGCATCGTCGTGCTGATAACCGCTCTGGTTATCTATACGCCGCTGTCGTTTATCGTGATACAGAGCTTCCTGTCCGCCCCCTTCTTTTCGCCGTCAAAAGAGTGGAGCTTTGAATCATTTGATTTTATTTTCACTGACCCTGATTTTTATAAAGCCCTGAAGAGTGGCTTTATTCTGGCCTTCGGGCTGGTGTTTATCTCTATCCCGCTGGGCGGCGTGCTGGCCTTTTTGATGGTGCGTACCGACCTGCCCGGTCGCCGGTTGATTGAGCCGCTGATCCTGGTCCCGATTTTCGTTTCACCGATGGTTCTGGGCTTTGGCTACGTGGTGGCCGCCGGTCCGGTGGGCTTTCTCTCTCAATGGGCTGAGGCGCTGATTGGCTTTGTGCCGTGGAACATCTACGACATGTCGAGCATTGTGGTCATTGCCGGCCTGACGCACGTCCCGCACGCCTATCTGTATATCTCGTCAGCGCTGCGCAGCGTGGGCTCCGATGTGGAAGAGGCCGCGCGCACCGCGGGCGCGTCGCCCTGGCAGGTAATGACCTCCGTCAGCCTGCCGATGGTGCGCCCGTCAGTGCTGTACGCCACCGTGCTGATGTTCTTCCTCGGGCTGGAAGTGTTCGGCCTGATGCTGGTCCTCGGCGACCCGGAAGGCAATATGGTGCTGGCGACCTATCTCTACAAGCTGACGAACAAGATGGGTACCCCCTCCTATAACCTGATGGCAGCGGTTGCCGTGGTGCTGATCTGTATCACCATCCCGCTGGTGATGCTCCAGCGACGCCTGATGCGCACCGCCAACCGCTTCGTCACCATGAAGGGCAAGGCCTCGCAGGCCCGCGCGCTCCCGCTGGGTAAATGGCGCTGGGTAGCCGGCGCGGTGATTGCCTTCTGGCTTACCGTGACCATCGGCGTTCCGCTGCTCGGCGTGGTATTGCGCGCGTTTATCTCCAACTGGGGCGTGGGCGTTTCGCTGTGGGATGAGCTTTCGCTGAACACCTTCCGCACCATCTGGGCGCAGCCCAACCTGCTGCGCGCCATTATCAACTCCATGGCGATCGGGGTGATTGGCGGTGCGCTGGCGGTAGTCTGCTATCTGTTTGTCGGTATTGCGATGCACCGTAAGCCAGACAACACCACGCGTTTCCTCGATTACAGCGTGCTGGTACCGCGCGCGGTGCCCGGCCTGCTGGCGGGCCTGGCCTTCCTGTGGGTGTTCCTGTTCCTGCCGGTGTGACTCGATAACTCCCTGAAATCAGGCTGGCTTTCCGGTTTTGCCTGGACTGACTGGATGCGCGAAAACGTCATCGTCTGGCTGCGTTCCCTTCGCAGCACCATTTTCAGCGTCTGGCTGGCCTATACCGTGGTGTGGATGGCCTACGGGCTGAGGCTCATCTCTTCCACGCTGCTGCAGGTGGGGCCGGAGCTTGAAGAGGCGGCGCGCAGCACCGGGGCGACGCGCGGGCAGATCACCCGCCACGTCACCATCCCGCTCTCCCGTTACGGTCTTATCGGTTCGTGGCTGCTGATGTTCCTGATCTTTGAACGCGAATACTCAACGGGTGTGTACCTGCTTTCACCCGGCACGGAGACCATCGGCTCGATGCTGGTTTCCCTCTGGGCCGCAGGCGCCATTGATATCGTGGCGGCGCTCTCTTTCATTAACATCCTGCTTGTCGTGGTAGGTCTGGGCATTGCCCTTCGTTTCGGAGTGAAAATACATGATTGAATTAGCGGTTGACGATCTGCACTTAACCTACGGCGACAATCCTGTTTTAAAAGGTGTCTCCATGAACCTGAAGCGCGGCGAAGTGGTCTCTCTGCTGGGCCCTTCCGGCAGCGGCAAAACCACCCTGCTGCGTGCCGTCGCGGGTCTGGAAAAGCCGACCCAGGGCTCGATTGTGATTGGTAAAAATAAAGTTTACGACGGCACGCCGCGCAGTGAGGTCCCGGCGGAAGAGCGTAACCTGGGGCTGGTGTTCCAGTCCTACGCCCTGTGGCCGCACAAAACCGTGTTTGAGAACGTTGCCTATCCGCTCAAGCTCCGCAAAGTTCCGGCCAAAGAGATCCAGCAGCGCGTGCAGGACGTGCTGGACCAGCTGGGTCTGGGCCATCTTGGCAAACGTCACCCGCACCAGCTCTCCGGTGGGCAGCAGCAGCGCGTGGCGATTGGCCGGGCGCTGGTCTACAACCCGCCGGTGATTTTGCTGGACGAGCCGCTTTCCAACCTCGACGCCAAGCTGCGCGAAGAGGCCCGCGTGTTCCTGCGCGAGCTGATTATCAAGCTCGGGCTATCGGCGCTGATGGTGACGCACGACCAGAATGAAGCGATGTCCATTTCCGATCGCATCCTTCTGCTGAACAACGGAAAGATCGAACAGCAAGGCACACCACAGGAGATGTACGGCTCGCCGAAAACCCTGTTTACCGCCGAATTTATGGGCAGCAACAATCGCCTGCACGGTAAGGTCACTGAAGTGCGCGACGGCAGAGCGCGCATCGAGGGCAAAGGCTGGGTGTTGTGGGGCCAGGCCGGTGAAGGGGTGCAGAGCGGTGATGACGCCACGGCGGTGATCCGTGTCGAGCGCGTCGCGGTGGTCGAGGGGCCTGGGGAAAACCAGCTTGAGCTGCCGCTGCTCACCAGCATGTATCTCGGCGACCGCTGGGAGTACCTGTTCCGTACGGCGGGGGATGACTTTGTGATCCGCGCGTACGGGCATGAGGTGCGGGATCCGCAGCACTGCCATCTTTCGTTGCCGGAGAGGCATGTGTGGGTGTTTCCTAAAAACTAATAAAAAGGCTGCGTAATGCAGCCTTATTTATGTGCAGAAACAGGAATGGAAAAACAAAAGGGCAGCTTTCTTTTTCACTTCCTAAGTTCAGATTATTCTTAATATCATGAAAAATAGCTTTTACTTTTTAATGAATTATAAAAATGCAACCCGACATAAATGATTCAGACTTTTGAAATAAAGATCCCCCCTGACTATTCTCATTCGAGCCGATAAGAAGCAGAAAGTGAATACGATAATATCGTGAACTATTCACTTACATTATCAGGCAAATAACCGAAGAGTTTTAAATTCACTCTTTTGTATGGATATTTGAAAAGGTGTATTGATGCACCACGATGTCACAGGAGTCAGACATGAGCGAAAATTTAATCTGGTCAGGAAAAGTTGACGCTAAAAATGCCGAAGGAACAAACACAGGGATATTCCTCAAAGCGGGAGAGATAATTACCATTCTGGCCAGTGGTTGGGCCCGGAATGGGATTGAAACGTTTGCACTGACCGCGCCTCAGGGACGCATTCCCAGAGAGGGTGAAACGCTGACGGTACGTAATCCTTCGCTTCAGGCACGGATCGGTAAGGATGCCTGGCCAGTTGGCAACCATAAATATCGCTGGTCAGTTCCAGCTGAAGGCACTCTGACGCTGATTTTTGCCGACGGTAAAGACCAGTACAAAGATAACTCGGGTGAATTCAGCGTTGAAGTTTATCGCGAGGCGGATATTTCGGCCTCGACGGCAGCACCGTTTGAAGATTTAACCAACTTCGAACGTGATAACTGGAATAGCTGGCAGGCGGGACCGGCCGGGCACGATCTTTACCTGGTTGATGCCAGCACCCGCGCCGTCGAGTTCATTACCAATGCCAACAAAAACCATGCCGGCGTGCTCCTTAAAAAGACGCTGGCAGGTCTTACTGCCGGGCATGAATATACCTGGACGGTGAAGGCTGCGCGCATTATTGGAAAATATGAAGCGCCAAAAATTTCTCTCCGTGCTGACGGCAAAGATATTTCCGCACCGTTAGAACTGAAGCAAGTGAATGAATGGATAACCCTGAGTGGTAAATTCAAAGCCACAGGCAGTAAAGCTGAACTCGAGGTAGTCAGCCATGTTGCAGCCAGTATGGGGAATGATTTCCGCATCAAGGAACTAAAAATTAAGGGTTAATCTCCTGAAATATCAGTTTTCTGTTCAGCGAGATGCTGGAGAGCCGTAAAAAATTGTGTAGCGCATATGATGAGATATGCGCTACACCAACAGGCAATAAACACACACGGCATTACTCTTTGTTATGTTGTCTACCTTCTCAGGATCGCCAGCGCGTTGAAACAAGACACGTCTCGATTAACGCCATCCGTAAGCAAGACGCTTACCGAATCCTGGTCAGGGTACCTGAGCGGAAGTAACATACTTCATGCCTAATAAACACCAATGGGGGATTCCTGGTTGCGAACCTGCGTTTGAAAAAGCGTATTCCTTTAATAAAAAGAGCATGGTGCCTGAAAAAGCACACCATGAAAGAGTCACTACCTGCAATTGAGCAAAGCACTTCCCTGTTTAATTAAAAGGCAACGCAATAGTACTGTCGCGCTATCAATAAACGATACAAGACCTGTCTGGTTAATTTACGGAACACTGAATCGCCGCGGATAAACGTGACTCTTTTGAACCGTGACTGGACCGAACCTGCCCCATACTAAAAACGCGGCATAGCGCTTTACTACGTGTTTGAGTCACATATTGCTGCTTTGCTTACGGAAAGCCCTTTGATTAATTGTGGTCTCGCGGAACAATTCCGTTTACTTTAATCTCTATTAACAAGGAACTGCCGAGTGGCAACCAACGGAGATGATACTTTGAGAACGGTTGAGATACTGCAATACACACTGCACAAAGGCACCGGAGCAGCTTTTCACGCCATCATGCAGGAAATCAGTGTACCCCTTCACCAACGCCACAAGATCGATGTTGTTGCGTTTGGTAACTCGCTGCATGACCCGGATTGCTACTACCTTATCCGCGCCTTTGATAGTGCTGAAAGCATGGCTACGGTTCTTGAAACTTTTTACGCAAGTGCTGACTGGCGTAACGGTCCACGTGAAGACATTATTCGTAGCATCGAAACCAGCATTAAAACAGTGATGAATCTGCCATCAGAAAGCGTGGAAGGGCTGAGGGGGTAATGGAAGCCGCACAATTTTTGGGGTTTAGCTCAAAAAATGGGTTAGCTTTTTATAATGCGGTGACACTGGGGGCGAGTGTCTATAGCATCTTCGGCTTAGCAAGGAAACCTGGCGCCTGGCAATTATTTCGTTGGTTGCCGCGTGATTACTACCGGAAAGTTGACACAATGAGCAAGCCCAGGCTAACGATGAAAATCGCTGGATATGGTGTCAAAGCGAAAGTGATTTTTGAGTTTCTGCAACTGATAACAGTTGATTAAGATTTATTCACCCTGCAGAATCGCCAGGATTTATAAGCAAGCACAGGCGGTTGTATAAAAATTGCAACCGCTGCTCCACAAGAAAGGCCAATAGCACCAGAGAAAACACTCTGCTCAGATGCGAATATCAACAGAAAAATGAATACAGCAAGGCAACCTGATACAACCCACACGGCGAGAATAAAACGCCTGGCCAAGTCCCTGATGGCATTTCCCAACGTTCCACCATAGCTTTCTACGTTGTTTTTTATCTTCTTCAAATCCGATGGAGAAAACCCTGAACGTAACAAAGCCTCATCAGTCACTTTCATATCGTCTTGTCCCTGATCCCTCAGAAGTGTTTTCTCAATCGTTGATTGTGCAAGCAATCATAATGATGAACCTTACAGCAATCCAGCCGAAACTTTTCGGCAAACTCTATCTCCCCTTTCTTATCTTCTGGATGGTGCTAAGGCATTGCGTCGATTTAAAGTTAACGCCCCATGATGTGACGTTTATGCTATTTATCAGATTCCAGACAATAGCAGCCGTAAAGCCCCATCAGTGGTACACACAGCAAGCGGAGCGTAGCGTAGCGCTGGCAGAGCCGGAGCTGTAGCTACCGGGGCATATTTCAGAAAACGCTTTACGCTGAATTGCTTGAACTTTCCCGCTAACAATATCGGCAAGCCAAAAGTCAAACGTCCAACCAGCTTGCTCAAGCTCCAACCTCTGGTTCTCCGTATCTTGCTGAGTGGTAGAGACACGCCCGTAGCCGAAAATGGAGTTCGACATACTGGCGCTTCCCTGCGTCTTACTTTTTGTAGTAGCCCATGTCCGGCCTGATTTTAGTATTGGGATTAATCTCAGACTATCAATCATGCCGGGTCGGTTCAACCAATAGCGGACATTCAGTTATTCAGTTCCTTTGTTAGTTCTGCTTCACTAGTAGCAGCATCATAGCGCAGGTAAAAGAGATCACTATTCATCTGTTCAGGCTTCGTCCATATCTCCGCCTCCCTCGATCCGCCTCTCTGTCTGGTATAGCCCAACTTAGTCAAATAAGCCCTCAACAGCTCAACACCAGATACCCCCCTAAAAATGATCGTGTTTGAGGGGGCGTATCCATCGCCGGGGTGCGATTCAAAGTAATAATCGTTCGATATACGCGGAGCCTTTTCAATATCTTTATCAGTCAGGGAGTGATAATTGAAAAAATCATTTTCAGTGTATGTGGTCGCTTCATTGATACCGGATGCAATAAAATAGACAAATAACCAGCAAAGGATAACAACCGTAATTAATACCAAGACGCTCCATTTAAATAATTTACGAATCATCACTTCACCTTTGTGTAACCAAGTGACATTCCATTGTCTGTAATAACTTTGACAATACCAGAGGTAAAATCATCCCACGGCCTCAGCCATGTCATAAAATGCGGCAGGTTCACCGTATACGGCTGGTGACGCACACACGGATCGTCCGGGTCAGGGAACAGAATCGGACGGGTTTAAGGCGGTAGCCGTACCGTCCCGGCATAATAGCTCGATGGAATCCGAACAGATCAGAAACCAAGTCTTCACCACTAAAGCCACTATCAGTGTACCAAGAGAAAGCTCGCAGGCTTTGCAAGCCTTCAAATCGAGCTGCTGTATTCATCATCATCGCCAGCATGATTCTGTTAATATCCTCGGTACTCCGGCCACGTTTAATCTCCCAGCGGGAGAACTTGCCTACGCCGAATTGTGAATTGAATTTCACAAAGTGCATATCCTGCCGATACATCACTATGTAGGAAGGCTTACCGCTACGCTCCCCCGCGATAAACTGGCTTTTAAGCTCCATGATATCACTACCCCGAGCATGCCCCATGTCAACCCAGCCAAGCACCTCAGTATAAATGATCCCCCTGCGCAAAACGTCAAACTGCGCCCCATCCTTTATCTCCGCTCTGGTGCTCATCCTTCCATCTCCTTGAAAGATCTATGTTGCCAATGTAATAGCCTATTTTTAAGCCAGTCCAGACGGTAGGAAAAGCAAGCCTAATGCCCGATTGGTGATACAACATCAAGCGGAACGCAGCGACATCATCAGGGTTATGTCAGACAGCGGGGTTTATCAGGGCGCTCGTGTATCGCTAAGGAACCGTGAGCCAGACGGAGACAGAGCCTGCATATCGCTCGCAGGTACGAAAAAACTGTTTATTCCCTGCAACGTCATATCGACGGGTGGCATAAGGGAGCATCGGGCAAAATATGCCTCGCTGTAAGTTTCAGGGAATCATGCCGGATGTGCGGCTTTCAGTTCATGATGGGCTATCGCGGTATGACCAGTGGAACGACCGCCAGCGCTTTACTAAACTCCCTGTTCACCGTTCAACAAATCGCGACAACTTTCAGGGTAAATAGCAGTACTTTGGTCACATCACCTTAGAGATAAATCATTGATTTATAAGGCTTTTAATGGACTGGAGCGGGCGAAGGGAGCCGAGGACAACCAGCTAACCTCTTGTTTCTTAAAGACTGATGAATCCAGTGGTTACAGTGATGGTTACACATCGAGAGGCTGACGGTCAAGACTTGAAGCACGTAACATTCCCACAAAAGGAATAGAACACAGTCACTGACTGCCCGGCCCTTTGGTCTGACTGAGGGTCGGGCTACGGGGGTAAATCATCAGGCTTATTATATTAGATGGTCTCTCACATTTTTCAGTCAAAACCCATCAGTATCAGTCTTTGGGCCAGACCATCAGCACGACTACCAAAGCCAGCTTCAGCAGGAAGACCACGAGATAGGCTTTGTGTAGGTCCATTTGGCCCTCCCTTCTGTATTCATGAACTAGATTACTAGTACAAAATAAAGGCCAGACATCCAGTTCGGAAGTCTGACCAATAGTCGTTATTGTTAGTTGGCTTCTTTAGTGAAGCTCAGGCGTTTGACTACAGGCAGGACGGCAGTAGCGCTACCAGTCCCCATCTTAATAGTTGTAGCAGCTTCAGCGACCACGAAGACCTTACCGAGGATTTCAAGGTCATTGGACTGGCTGTCGCCATCACGTGAAAGGACCACAGTAATGTTCTCACCATCGTGACGGAAGCAACCGAAGCTCAGAGCCGTGAGCCGCTTAGCCATCATGAAGACGCCACGGTCTTCACCGTTGTAATAGGCGATGTCTGTCCCCAGCATATCGACGATAGCGTCTTCACCGCCGAAGCCCTGCTTAGCAGCCAGACGGGACAGAGCCTTGAGGTGTGACTCATGGGCAATGATGCCATAGTCAGTAACCTCAGAACCGAAAGAGGACTCGGTGTTCTCATACAGCGCGTCCATGATAGTGTCTGCCTTAGCGGTCAGGCTACCTGTCAGGACCGGAAGCTCGACGGTCTTCAGCAGCTTAGAGGACTCCAGAACGTCAACCATTTTAGAGTTAATGGTACGGACCACGTTATCGCAGATGTTCAGAGCGTCCTGCTGGAGCGTCCCCTGAGTGAAACCAGTAGAGGACTTCTGGTCCCATAACTTGGTCTGGTGGGACACGAGGATAGCTTGCTCAATCGGCTCGACGGTGATTTCAGTACCAGACGGAGCGGTCACGACTTCAGGTCGCTTGCCACCACGGACAGGGACCAGCACAGAGCGGTCAGCCAGAGTGTGAGCAATGATTGGAGTCGGTAAGCTGTTACGGGTCGGCAGGACTTCTACCGGGAACGGGATGTTATCCTGAGCGTCTTTAAGCACTGAATTGAGCATGGTCTTCACCAGCTTAGCTAACTGGAAGGCATAGACCTGCGGGTCTGCGTTGGTCGGCAGACCTTCGTTAATCTGAAGGTTGTCGGTGTCGGTGATACGAACAGGCTCAATGCCGAACTGTAAAGCGTCTTTAGTCAGAGTCATGATAATCAATCTCCTTGAGTCAGATATTTGAAGTCCCTAACGGTAAGTCAGGGACCGTGTGTTCTTAGATGGAATCCATCCAGTTAGCGCCACTATCGAGGTCAGCCATAATTGAAGCCTTGGAACGACCAGCAGAATGGGTAGCGCTGCGGAGGTTCTCACCATAGGTCCGGCGTTCAGTTTTGACCTGTTCGCGGCGCTGTAGCTCTTTCTGCCATTCGGCCTCGGTCATGAACATTTCGCGGGTACGCTCTTTCTGAGACGCCAGCTCTTTAGTGATACGCTCAGCCTCGATACGTTTATTCATCTGGCGGCGTTGGTAGGCAGTCATCAGGTCATTACTGAAGAAGTTTCCAATGGCCACGCCAGCTTCAGCCAGAGCTTCCAGTAACTCCATAGACTCACGGCTGGTAGACGGCAGGCCTGACAGGTAGCCCGGAATGAGGGTCTTGATAGCGAGCGACAGCGGATAGGACTGACCGTCCAAACTCACAGTGTTCTCGTAAAGATTGATGTCGGTGTCTAACAGTTTCCAGTCGTTGTTGTTGAATAACATGTTCATTTCTCCTCTTGAGGTTGAGACTATCGGTCGACCACAGGCATGTTTAGTCCTGCGGCGTCTCCCCGCATCGGTCATCTCAAAAGGTTTAAATTAGGTATTGAGTAGGTGAGCTACTAACGGTTAGGCGCTAGCTTGCTAGCTGACGGCAGTTTCATAGCGACCAGTTGCGCTATTAGCTCGTCTCGTGATTGGTGCTGGCGGGTCTCATCTTCCGTGTCTAGACCAAGCTCCTTCAGGATGACTTCAGTCCGGTAGCCACGGTAACGGAGAGTCATGCGGCCCTCAGGTGTGCGCGGGTCAATCATCTTAGAGTCCCTCCAGCTTGCCGGATTGGGCCTGCTTCAGGAGATGCTCTTGCTTCTGCTGGTCGGTGCCAGTGAAGGCAATAAGGATGCCTCGCAGTTTATCGACTATCGCAGGCTTACCGAAGACCTCCAATCCCTTAGCGTTGAAGCGAAAGTTATAACCACCTGCTGAGAACTTCTGGTCTGACGGCTTAATGATACGGAAGCAGTCGGAATACTTTGGATTTACAGACCACTCGTTACTGATTGGATTCTTACGAAAGAGACCACGATGCTGAAGAAGTGCGGTCATTAGCTTCTGAGCGGGTAGACCATAGGTTTTGCAGTAGTCACCCCAAGTCACGCCTCGACGGTTAGCAGACTGAATGGCTGCTCGCTTCTTCTGGTCTTCCAGTTGAAGGACTCGACGCTCTAACGTCTGAATATGGTCGTAACACTTGGCGCGGAGGTGAACGGAATAGCCAGCGACCAGAATAAAAGTATGCTTACGGTCGAGACGGTACATTACCCGGCTCTCGCCTTTAGCGTCCTTGTATACTTCCTCGCCAACCAGCTCAGTTTTGAGCGCGTTAAGCTCCTCAGCCATATTGCGAATATCGCGCAGGACATTTCGGTGCTCCTTGCCTGTCAGCTCCGCAATTTCAACTGAGGTCATGGACACAAGCTGGTCGAGGTTAATGATGCTGATTTCTTGTTGGGACATTTACGTGTACTCCTTTTGTTTGCACCCTGAAGTCGCACCCCACTGACCTACTCAAGCCCCCACGTAAAGGGAGACCAGCAGGCAACAGGACGCAAACAG
The DNA here is from genome assembly GCF_020216105.1 of Enterobacter sp. K16B. Lineage (NCBI taxonomy): Bacteria > Pseudomonadati > Pseudomonadota > Gammaproteobacteria > Enterobacterales > Enterobacteriaceae > Enterobacter > Enterobacter sp. K16B. The sequence goes on along the minus strand of NZ_JAIWJZ010000050.1, from coordinate 54,680 downwards.
AATGACTTGAGGTAATTGTGATGTGGTCTGCGATGACCAGTAGTGATAAAGGTGCAAGACAGCATGTCCGACGTCCAGATGGTGAGCGGCGATAGACCCAAGTCATAATGAAGACACGAGAACGCTAACGGGCTGGGAGTCGGACAGGCTGTCTTGCTAGCCTTGGTATGGAGAAAGACTTAATGTCGGGAGAGCTTCCGCATAACTTGACGCATCAAGACCAGAGGCGGAATGTATGGTCCCTATAGTGATAGCTAAGGGTCCATTCCCTATAGTGAGGGTATAAGATTTGCTACCTGATAAGGCCATAATCTGACCTCCAGTTAGACCCGAAGTATGGAGACCACATCATAGCGACCATAGTTTACTTCGGGCTGACAGGACTGGAGGCTGGACTTAAAGTTCTCTTTATTGGAATTGTGATAACACAATCCATAACAAGATAAACTCATGGTCTCCTCCAGCCTGCTGGTCAGGACTCAAAGTCCAACCTCAGACACCACTACTGGTCTAACCTCTTTGAGTTTCCGCCTGTCCACAATGGATGGCAGACCTCAGCAATGAGTCGTAGCTTGCTCGCTACTGTGTCTTGGTTCTTCACAATCTCGCACACCGATAGTCTCATAGACGGAAGTTCCGCTGAGGTCTGATGTTCTCCGCCTGTCAAAGGAGAGAGATAGCTACGTTAAAAGAGAATGGTCTCAGGCCAAGGTGATTTAACACTAGGCGTCTGCGGATGGTTTCCAATCGGTCCGCTACCGGAAGCCTGAGACTTAATGAATGTGTGTGTGGCTAGCGTGCTAGCGATGGTCGTGACTGCTATTAAGGTGGGGACTTAGGGTCTCTCCCTATAGTGATAGTTTAGTCCCCCCTATAGTGAGGGTTTATTCGTTAGCGGCTTTCTGTCCTTCCCTCGCCTTCCTGTCCCGGTCTTCAATGCCCTTAAGCTGTCCTTCAGGCATACTGTTAAACATGGCCTCAACTTCTTTCGGTCTAGTAATCTGCTCAGTCACAATAATATTCAGCAGCTTAAAGAGACCATGCGCTAACTGAGGGTCATCATCAAGGTTAATCTGTCCGGGATGGACCGCCTGATTGCCAACGATACGGCAGATATCAGCAGCTCGCTGGACCAGTGGAGACAGCCCTTTAGCTACAAGGGACTTAATGTCCGTGTCGATATGCTTCCCCGGTTCCCCGAGGTGGACCATCAGCTTTTGAAGACTCAAGCGCAGGAGTGCAGCAGCGCCCTTAGGAGACAGATTAATGATGCTTCTGGCTTCCATGTAGTCGGACTTGCAGTCTTCTGGCATGTCAGGATTAGGCAGTTCAACGTTACCAGCAGCAGGAACCATCATTGACCCTTTGTACCAATAGGCTATCTCTTCACAGTGCAGACAACGTGACAGGCGGAAGTCTGTTTGCATGCTCGTCGAATTACTAGCTAGCCCATACATTGACCGCCAATGCTGCTTCGCGTAAACATTACAATAAGGACAGTTAAACGCCTCTGCTTCAAACACCGCCGGATAATACTCAGCCATTTACTTCCGTCTCCTTATAAATACCCGCCATCACATTAACCAATCTGTCTACCTCGACCTCTTTAGCGTAACGGTCGTAAGTTATAGACCCTGAGCTATGACCCATAATCGCCTGAGCATACGCTAACTCGACCCCATGTTGTTTTAACTGGGTCGCAACTGTATGTCTAAACGAGTGAAACGCTAAGCCGCTACGGTCAGCGAGGACTTTAGGTAGTAACGTTCGGTTAAACCATTTGCTCACCTGCTCACCGTAGCCGTTCTTCATCAGCTTGAGGCCATCGAATACCATAGCATCATCACCCGCAGTCTTTCTACGGTCTTCCACAAGCGACATAAAGTCAGCCAGTACAAAACCATAAGCGCCATCGACCAGCGGGACACAGCGGTCGCTATGAGCGTTCTTAATACTTTTACCCGGTAGGCTGCTATCGTCTTCGTTGATATGGATATACACGGTCCCGGCCTCAGTGACCCTGACGTCTTTGACCTGAAGCTGGGCCACCTCGTTAAGTCTTGCTCCAGTGATTGCAGCCAGAGCGGTGACGTAATAATGATATGGCTTACCTGAGGTCTTCTGAGAGTACGCTTTAGCGGCGACCAGTAGTTGCCCCACCTGCTCAGGACTGAACGCATCACGAGCGTCGGAGGCTTTACGCTGCGGGACTTTCAGCTCAAGACCTTCTGTCAGATTTTTAGCTATCAGGTCGTTGCGTACCGCCCACTTAAAGACAGCAGCCATCTTGATAAGATATTTATTGTTGATGGTTACGACATCCAGACAGTCAGTCTTAGACTCTCGGTTCAGCAGGTCAGACAGCGGTATGTCCTTAAAGCGTTGCTTGCGGTTCTTCGGTAGTTGCTGGAGGACTTCACGGACCCTGAGCATATCTGAACGGGTCGCCTTGCCGACATCCTGAATATCCAGATAGTCGAATATCTCGATTAGCGTAGAGTGCGACGCTCGGTTCTCGCTTAGGGTCGCTGGCTTCCAGTTCTGGGCGTTCTCCTGCTCGTACTGCTCAATGAGAGACGCGAGGGTCAGAGCTTTATGTTTAGGGACTTCAGGTTCTGCCAATACAGATAGGGAGACGGACGGTCTTAGACTGCCAGTCTCAGGCTCAAGGTAAGACAACAGGCCAGAGCTATCACCCTTGAGTCTATCCTGACAGGCTTTAAGTACACCGATAACGTCATTGATATATCGATGCTGGTCTACAGTCAGACGCTCAGTCGCTACAGCTTCCCGAAGGTTGGACTTAATGTCGTCGTACTGGTCAACGTAAAGCTGGTAGGACTCTGGGTCGTTCAGGTCATCGCGGCTGACACTAAGTTCCCACTCGACAATGGTCTTCAGGTGCTCCCGTAGCTCCTCATAAGAGGCGTTAGGGTTATCTGCGTGGATTGCTTTAAGTGCTGACTTGATGTGCCGTGAGTGAGCCATAGCGGTACGTCTGTCCTTGGTCCGTAGTGATACTGACGCTAGTTTATAACGGTTGTGAGAAGGAAGCGAAGCGGTCAGGCGACCAGTGGTCTTCATCCTAAGACGGATGTAAAAGACACCGTTACGCTGATAAAGGTAGGTTCTTGAGTTGAGCATGTACTGAGACCTTAGGTCTGCTCACTACGTCAACAAAGTTAGTCACAGTGTTGGTTACAGTGAGTAAAACTATCGGAAGGCTTTAAGCCATGTCCCTTAGGATTCAGTAAGTTAGTAGACTTTAAGAATGGTCATGGAGCGGGCGAAGGGAATCGAACCCTCGTATAGAGCTTGGGAAGCTCTCGTTCTACCATTGAACTACGCCCGCTTTGAGGTGCGTAAGGCATTATAGACCTTACGCTTCTTCATACAAGCCTCTTCACCACTAACCGGCGATAAAATAATCACTTAGCACTTCGGTTTGCTGCCGGGCGCAGGAAGATAACGCTGCGGATCGATGGCCGTCGCCTTATAGCGGATCTGGAAATGCAGCTTCACCGTGTCCGTGCCTGTGCTGCCCATCGTGGCGATCTTCTGCCCTGCCTTCACGTTCTGTCCGTTGTTGACCAGCATCGTGTCGTTGTGCGCATAGGCCGTGATGTAGTCTTCGCCGTGCTTAATCATGATCAGGTTACCGTAGCCGCGCAGCTGGTTACCGACGTAAACCACCTTCCCGGCACCGGAGGCATAAACCGGCGTACCGCGTGCGGCAGCGATATCAATACCTTTGTTACCACCTTCAGAAAGAGAGTACGGCAGCACCACTTTACCGCTGGCCGGCCAGATCCAGCAGCGTTGACCGACCGGCGGCCAGGAAGACTGCGGCACCGCGTAAGACGGCGTCACTTTCGCGGTTTTGCCCTTCGAGGAGGATTTTTTGCCTGCGGACGAACCGCCGGAAACCTTCAGCTTCTGCCCCACCTCGATAGTGTAAGGCGGAGAGAGATTATTGAGCCGTGCCAGATCCTTCACGCTGGTCCCGGTCGCACGCGAAATGCGATACAGCGTATCCCCGCGCTTAACGGTATAGACCGAACCGGTATAGCTGCCCATATCCGATGATTTGCTTCCTGAACAGCCTGCCAGTAATAGCGTCAGCGTCAGACAAAAAATGGCGGTGATGGGTTTTCTCATCAGGCTTCCTGCAAACAAAACAGATCCTCGGTCAGCGTGAATGGCGCCCTATAATACCAGCCTGAAGAGTGAAGGGTCAGCCCTTTTCCGCTCCTGGAGACAAACCGTTCGTATAAGAATGCCGTATAATGCTGCTCTGCTGATGGTGCAGAACCATCCGCATCGTTGGCACTGGAGCAGGAATGAGTATTCAAGAACACGTTATTTTGGTAAACGACCAGGGAAAGGTGATTGGCACTCAGGAAAAGTACGCCGCGCACACGACCCACACCCCTCTGCATCTGGCGTTCTCCTCGTGGTTGTTTAACGACAACGGTGAATGTCTGGTAACCCGGCGCGCGTTAAGCAAAAAAGCCTGGCCGGGCGTCTGGACGAACTCCGTCTGCGGGCATCCGCAATCGGGTGAAGAGACGCAAGAGGCCATTATCCGACGCTGCCGCTATGAGATCGGCGCTGAAATTACCGATATTACCCCCGTGGCGTCCGAGTTTCGTTACCGCGAAACCGATCCTTCCGGGATCGTTGAAAACGAGATTTGCCCGGTATTCGCAGCACGCATCACCAGCGAGCTGCGGATTAATCACGATGAAGTGATGGCGTTCGAATGGGTTACGCTGGAGTCGTTATTCCACGCCCTCGATGCCGCGCCCTGGAGCTTTAGCCCGTGGATGGTGCTGGAAGCGACGGCCGCGCGAGACGCCCTCAGAGCGTTCGCCGCGCAATAAAAAAGCCCCTTTCGGGGCTTTTTTTTACGTCGTTTCGACTTATTTCACCGGACGCATCGCCGGGAACAGGATCACGTCACGGATGGTGTGGCTGTTGGTAAACAGCATCACCATGCGGTCGATACCAATTCCCAGACCTGCCGTTGGTGGCAGACCGTGCTCCAGCGCGGTCACGTAGTCTTCGTCGAAGAACATCGCTTCGTCGTCGCCTGCCGCTTTCGCATCAACCTGGTCCTGGAAACGCTGAGCCTGATCTTCCGCATCGTTCAGCTCGCTAAAGCCGTTGCCGATTTCACGGCCGCCGATGAAGAATTCAAAGCGGTCAGTGATCTCCGGGTTCTGGTCATTACGACGCGCCAGCGGAGAAACTTCAGCCGGGTACTCGGTGATGAAGGTCGGCTGAATCAGGTGCGCTTCGGCCACTTCTTCGAAGATCTCAGTCACGATACGGCCCAGACCCCAGCTCTTCTCAACCTTGATACCGATGCTTTCGGCGATCGCTTTCGCAGAATCGAAGTTATCCAGATCCGCCATGTTGGTTTCCGGACGGTATTTCTTGATCGCTTCGCGCATGGTCAGTTTTTCGAACGGCTTGCCGAAGTCGAAGACTTCTTCACCGTAAGGGACCTGGGTGGTGCCCAGAATATCCTGTGCCAGCGTACGGAACAGGGATTCGGTGAGCTCGATCAGGTCTTTATAATCCGCATACGCCATATAGAGTTCCATCATAGTGAACTCTGGGTTATGACGAACGGATATACCTTCGTTACGGAAGTTACGGTTGATTTCAAACACGCGATCGAAACCACCGACCACCAGACGCTTCAGGTACAGTTCCGGCGCGATACGCAGGTACATGTCCAGATCCAGGGCGTTGTGATGGGTGATGAACGGACGCGCAGACGCGCCGCCTGGGATCACCTGCATCATCGGGGTTTCCACTTCCATAAAGTCGCGGTTAACCATGAACTGGCGAATACCGGCCATGATCTGGGAGCGAATTTTGAAGGTCTTGCGGGATTCATCGTTAGAGATGAGATCCAGGTAGCGCTGACGATAGCGCGCTTCCTGATCCTGCAGGCCGTGGAATTTGTCCGGCAGCGGGCGCAGGGCTTTGGTCAGCAGACGCAGCTCGGTGCAGTGGATAGACAGTTCACCGGTCTTGGTTTTGAACAGTTTACCTTTCGCGCCCAGGATATCGCCCAGGTCCCACTTCTTGAACTGCTCGTTGTAGATGCCTTCCGGCAGATCGTCACGGGACACGTACAGCTGAATGCGGCCACCGACGTCCTGCAGAGTCACGAAGGAGGCTTTACCCATGATACGGCGGGTCATCATGCGGCCTGCAACGGCCACTTCAACGTTCAGCGCTTCCAGCTCTTCGTTCTCTTTCGCGTCGAAGTCAGCGTGCAGTTGGTCTGAGGTATGGTCACGACGAAAATCGTTCGGGAACGGCACGCCCTGCTCACGCAGCGCTGCCAGCTTCTCGCGGCGGGTTTTCAGTTCGTTGTTAAGATCGACTACCGCGTCAGCGCCCTGTGCTTGTTGTTCAGACATGTTGGTTCCTCATAACCCTGCTTTCAAACTTGCTTCGATAAATTGGTCCAGGCTGCCGTCCAGCACCGCCTGCGTGTTGCGGGTTTCAACCCCGGTACGCAGGTCTTTGATGCGGGAGTCATCAAGGACGTAAGAACGGATCTGGCTGCCCCAGCCGATGTCAGACTTGTTATCTTCCATCGCCTGTTTCTCAGCATTTTTCTTCTGCATCTCCAGCTCATAAAGCTTCGCTTTCATCTGCTTCATGGCCTGGTCTTTGTTCTTATGCTGGGAACGGTCGTTCTGGCATTGCGTGACCAGCCCGGTTGGAATGTGGGTAATACGTACCGCAGATTCCGTACGGTTAACGTGCTGTCCGCCCGCGCCGGATGCGCGGTAAACGTCGATACGCAGGTCCGCCGGGTTGATTTCGATGTCGATGTCTTCATCCACTTCCGGGTAAACAAACGCGGAACTGAAGGAGGTATGACGACGGCCACCGGAGTCGAACGGGCTCTTACGCACCAGACGGTGTACGCCGGTTTCGGTACGCAGCCAGCCGTATGCGTAGTCGCCAATGATCTTGATGGTGACGGACTTAATACCAGCCACTTCACCTTCAGACTCTTCGATAATTTCGGTTTTGAAACCGCGCGCTTCAGCCCAGCGCAGATACATACGCATCAGCATGCTGGCCCAGTCCTGCGCTTCGGTACCGCCAGAACCTGCCTGAATATCGAGATAGCAGTCAGCGCTGTCGTACTCACCGGAGAACATACGACGGAATTCAAGCTGCGCCAGCTTCTCTTCCAGCACGTCGAGTTCTGCTACGGCTTCGTTAAAGGTTTCTTCGTCGTCGGCTTCTACAGCCAGCTCCAGCAAACCGGAAACATCTTCCAGCCCCTGAGCCATTTGATCCAGCGTATCTACGATAGCTTCGAGAGAGGAACGCTCTTTACCCAGCGCCTGTGCGCGTTCAGGTTCGTTCCAGACGTCCGGCTGTTCCAGCTCGGCGTTTACTTCTTCAAGACGCTCTTTCTTGGCATCGTAGTCAAAGATACCCCCTAAGAACGTCAGAGCGCTCCGTGAGGTCCTGAATACGGTTTTTTACCGGATTAATTTCAAACATGGTCTGTTTTCTTTTATGGACTAGTCAAAATGCGGTGATAAGAGCGGGATTGTACCGAATCCACGCCCTTTTTTATAGAGATTACTGCCGCTAAATTGGCCAGATATTGTCGATGATGATCTGAAGGGAGCGGTTACCGCGAAACTCGTTGATATCCAGTTTGTACGCCAGTTCAACCTCGCGCACGCCGTTATCCGGCCATATCGACGTGTCCACGTTGAAGGCAATGCCGTCCAGCAGCGGCCCGCCGCCGACCGGCTCAACCATCACTTTCAGATGACGCTCGCCGACGATACGCTGCTGCAGCAGACGGAAACGGCCGTCGAACAACGGTTCCGGGAACATCTGCCCCCAGGGACCCGCATCGCGGAGCATTTGCGCCACCTCCATCGTCATCTCCAGCGGTGAGAGCTCGCCATCGGACACCACTTCTCCCTGCAACAGGGCCGGGTCAATCCAGTCGGTGACCAGCTCACCAAACAGACGCTGAAACTCGTCGAACTTCGCCTCTTCAAGGGACAGCCCCGCCGCCATCGCATGGCCGCCGAACTTGATCATCAGACCCGGGTAGAGCGTATCGAGCCGCTCCAGCGCGTCGCGCATGTGCAGACCCTGAATCGAGCGGCCGGAGCCTTTCAGCGTGCCGTCGCCCGCAGGGGCAAAGGCAATCACCGGCCGGTGGAAACGCTCTTTAATGCGTGACGCCAGAATGCCGACCACGCCCTGATGCCACTCGGGATGATACATCGCCAGGCCGCCCGGCAACGTATCGCCGCTGCGCTCGAGCTTTTCACACAGGGTCAGCGCTTCGGCCTGCATCCCCTGCTCAATCTCTTTACGGGTCTGGTTCAGGGCGTCCAGCTCGTTGGCCAGCACGCGCGCTTCACCGATGTTGTCGCACAACAGCAGCGCGACCCCGACGGACATATCGTCCAGCCTTCCGGCGGCGTTCAGGCGCGGCCCGAGGGCAAAGCCGAGATCGCTGGCCGCCAGCTTGAGCGGGTCGCGGTTGGCAATCTCCAGCAGCGCCTTGATCCCAGGACGGCACTTGCCTGCCCGGATGCGGCTTAAGCCCTGCCAGGTCAGGATACGGTTATTGGTATCGAGCGGAACCACGTCCGCGACGGTACCCAGCGCCACCAGGTCGAGGTATTCAGCCAGGTTCGGTACGGCAATCCCGCGGGATTCAAACCAGCCTTTATCACGCAGCAGCGTGCGCAGCGCCAGCATCAGATAAAACGCCACGCCTACGCCCGCGAGAGATTTAGAGGGAAATTCACAGTCGCGCAGGTTTGGGTTAACGATCGCTTCCGCCGCAGGCAGCGTTTCGCCCGGCAGGTGGTGATCGGTGACCAGCACCGGGATCCCCAGCTGATGGGCATGATCGACCCCCGCATGAGAGGAGATGCCGTTATCCACGGTCATGATCATCTGCGCACCGCGGGCGTGGGCCTGATCGACCACTTCCGGGCTGAGGCCGTAACCGTCTTCAAAACGGTTCGGCACCAGATAGGTGACGTTATCGCAGCCCAGCGCGCGCAGGCTGAGTACGCTCAGCGCGGTGCTGGTTGCGCCGTCGGCATCGAAATCCCCTACCACCACAATACGCGTGCCTTCGCGCAGCGCGTCGTAGAGCATCTCGGTCGCTTTTTCGATACCGTTCAGTTGCTGCCAGGGCAGCATCCCTTTCACGCTGCGTTCAAGATCCTCAGCGCGGCGCACGCCGCGGCTGGCATAGAGGCGCTTCAGCAGCGGTGAGAGATCGTCTGGCAAATCAACCGGTTCAACCGCCTCGCGGCGGCGCAATTTTATGGGGGCTTTCACGCGGATTATTTACCACCAAACTGTTTCTGGTGGGCGTCGAGGAATTCTTTCATCTCTTTCGGTCCCTGATAGCCCGGAACAACGTAACCGTTGCTCAGCACAATCGCAGGCGTACCGTTCACGCCAAACTGCACGCCCAGCGCGTAGTGGTTAGCAATGTCGATGTCGCAGGACGCTGGCTTAATCTCTTTCCCGCTCATCGCATCATCAAACGCTTTGTTGCGGTCTTTCGCACACCAGATAGCCTTCATGTCCTTCTCCGGCTGGCTCTGCACGCCTGCACGCGGGAAAGCCAGGTAACGCACGGTAATGCCCAGCGCGTTGTAGTCTTTCATCTCTTCATGCAGCTTGTGGCAGTAGCCGCAGGTGATGTCAGTGAAGACGGTAATAACGTGTTTTTCCTGCGCCGCTTTATAGACGATCATCTCTTTTTCGAGCGCGTTCAGGTTTTTCATCAGCAGCTGGTTGGTGACGTTGACCGGCTGCGCGCCGCTCACATCGTACAGCGGGCCCTGAATCATATGTTTGCCGTCTTCGGTGACGTACAGCACGCCGCTGTTGGTCAGCACCGTTTTCAGGCCGGCAACCGGGGCTGGCTGAATATCGCTACTGGTGACGCCAAGCTTCGCCAGCGACTGTTTAATGGCGGTGTCATCCGCATGGGCGAAACCGGTAAATGAGGCTGCCAGCAGGGTGAACAGCGCGAAAGACTTTTTCATAGTTGATCCTGTTACAATTCGTCGGCACTCACGCTCGAGGGTGGTGCTGTTGGTGTAGCTGCCGCAGGCGTTCCGTCGCGACATGGGTGTAAATTTGCGTCGTGGAAAGATCGCTGTGTCCCAGCAGCATCTGCACCACGCGCAGATCGGCGCCATGGTTCAGCAGATGCGTCGCAAAGGCGTGACGCAATACGTGCGGCGACAGCTTTTCACTGTCGATACCCGCCAGTGTGGCGTAATGCTTGATGCGATGCCAGAACGTTTGCCGCGTCATCTGCTGGGCGCGCTGGCTCGGGAACAGGACGTCGATAGACGCACCGTTGAGCAACCACGGACGGCCGTGCTCCAGGTACGTTTCCAGCCAGTACACCGCCTCTTCACCCAGCGGTACCAGCCGTTCCTTGTTACCTTTACCTATGACGCGCACCACGCCCTGACGCAGGCTGATATCGCTCATCGTCAGGCCAACCAGTTCCGAAACGCGCAAGCCGGTAGCATACAATAGCTCAAGCATGGCTTTATCGCGTAACTCCAGCGGCAGGTCAACTGCCGGTGACTGTAATAATCTCTCAACTTGTGCTTCGCTGAGATCTTTCGGCAGCCGCTGCGGCAGTTTCGGCGATGCCAGCAGCGCACTGGGATCGTCTTCGCGGATCTTCTCCCGGTAAAGGTGCTGGAACAGCCGACGCATGGCGCTGAGTAAACGTGCGGAACTGGTGGCTTTGTAGCCCCCCGCGATACGTTCCCCGAGCAGCGCCTGCAGGTCGTCACTTTGCGCGCTCGCAAGGGATAACCCCCGGTGCGCCAGCCACTCCACCAGCATGGTGAGATCGCGACGGTAGGCACTGAGGGTATTCTCGGCCAGATTTTTCTCCAGCCACAGTGCATCGAGAAACTGTTCGATCAGTGCGAGATCCTTTTCCACGTCAGCCCCTTTGATTCTGCAGTCAGGCCATTATGCCTGATTGTGACCGGTTTCTGGTACACTACGCGCAAAGTCAACGCAAGAATTGAGATAGTTACGCGATGAATATTGGTCTGTTCTATGGTTCCAGCACCTGCTACACCGAAATGGCGGCAGAAAAAATTCGCGACATCATTGGCCCGGAACTGGTGACGTTGCATAACCTGAAAGATGACGCGGTCGCGCTGATGGAGCAGTACGATGTGCTGATCCTCGGCATCCCAACCTGGGATTTCGGTGAAATACAGGAAGACTGGGAAGCCATCTGGGATCAGCTCGATTCAGTCAATCTCGACGGCAAAATCGTTGCCATGTACGGCATGGGGGATCAGCTGGGTTACGGGGAGTGGTTCCTGGATGCCCTGGGCATGTTGCACGATAAGCTGGCGCCGAAAGGGGTGTCGTTCATCGGCTACTGGCCAACCGAGGGTTACGAGTTCACCAGTAAAAAACCGATTATTGCCGACGGCGAGCTGTTTGTCGGGCTCGCGCTGGATGAAACCAACCAGTACGATCTCAGCGATGAACGCCTGCAAACCTGGTGCGAGCAGATTCTTGGCGAAATGGCGGAAAAGTTTAGCTAACGCGCATTACCCCTGCGTCGTCTGTTGCAACAGCATACGGCGCAGGTCTCGCCACTCGGCCGCATCCATACTGTCAGCGGCCAGCCACAGATGCTGGCAACGTCCGCCTTCTACCTTGCGTAACCGTAACATCATGCCGGTATTGAGCATCCAGGGCATACCGAGGATATCCCACTCTGTTCCCTGCCAGCGCAGGCGGGAATCCATCAGTAATTTGATCTCTCCCTGACGGGCATTGATGCGACGCTGGCTGCGTACGCTGTCAAATACAACAAACGACAGCAGCAGCAGCCGCAGCGGCGTGTAGCTCAGCGGCCATGGCATCAGCAGCACAATGGCCGCAACCAGGCCGTGGAGCAATAACGACATCCACTGCGAGCGCCATGAGACGCGAAGATCAGATTGCCACAGGACCACGTTCCCGATTCCGTGTTTGAATTAATTGCACCATCCGTTGCAACTCGGTGTCGGCGGGTTTGCCGTGGTTCATCAGCCAGTTGAATAAATCCGGATCGTCAGACTCAAGCAGGCGAACAAACAGATGCTTATCCTCATCGCTTAAGCTGTCATACTCATATTCAAAGAAAGGCATGATGGAAATATCAAGCTCACGCATGCCGCGACGACACGCCCAGTGGATACGGGCCTTGTTGTTAATATCCATGTTCAGTTTCCTGCATTACGTTTGGCACAGTCGGCGCCCCGTTCAGTGTTCTTTATTTCTCTACGGGGACACTCGTTAGTGTAACGTGTTTTTGACCGTTTCTTTACTGGAATATTGCGATCAACGAGTCAGCTTCCAGAATAAACCCTACGAAGACAGCGGATTACACTATTTTGCGTGGCGCTACGCATAAGCGGTTTAAGGCACAAATGACCTGTTGAAAGCGCTTGCATTGCCTGCAGGCTCTTTTACCATTAGGCATTATCAAAGCGTTAAGCAATTCAGGATATCGTTATGGCATTTACACCATTTTCTCCTCGCCAGCCCGCCGCCTCTGCGCGTCTGCCGCTGACGCTTATTTCTCTTGATGACTGGGCGCTGGCAACCCTCACCGGTGCCGACGCCGAAAAATACCTGCAGGGCCAGGTGACAGCCGACGTCAGTCAGATGACCGAACACCAGCACCTGCTGGCCGCGCACTGCGACCCAAAAGGCAAGATGTGGAGCAACCTGCGTCTGTTCCGCCGTCATGACGGCTTTGCCTTTATTGAGCGTCGCAGCCTGCGTGACGCACAGCTCAAAGAGCTGAAAAAGTACGCCGTCTTTTCCAAAGTCACTATCGCCCCGGACGACGAACATGTCCTGCTGGGCGTGGCCGGATTCCAGGCACGTGCGGCGCTGAAAAACCTGTTCAGTGAACTGCCGGATGCAGAAAAGCAGGTGGTCAGCGAAGGCACGACGTCCATTCTGTGGTTTGAACACCCGGCGGAGCGTTTCCTGTTAGTCACGGATGCCGCAACGGCCGAGCGCGTAACCGAGGCGCTGCGCGGCGAAGCGCAGCTCAACAACAGCCAGCAGTGGCTGGCGCTGAATATCGAAGCGGGCCTGCCGGTCATTGACGCGGCCAACAGCGCGCAGTTTATTCCTCAGGCCACCAACCTGCAGGCGCTGGGCGGCATCAGCTTTAAAAAAGGCTGTTACACCGGCCAGGAGATGGTCGCGCGGGCTAAATTCCGCGGGGCAAACAAACGTGCGCTGTGGACGCTGGCAGGTCACGCCAGCCGCGTACCGGAAGCCGGCGAAGATCTCGAGCTGAAGATGGGTGATAACTGGCGCCGTACCGGCACCGTGTTAGCCGCCGTACAGCTGGATGACGGACGTCTTCTGGTGCAGGCGGTGATGAATAACGACATGGAAACCGACAGCGTGTTCCGCGTGCGTGACGATGCGAATACGCTGAGCATTGAGCCGCTGCCGTATTCTCTGGAAGAGTGATGCTGTATCGCCCGGTGGCGCTGCGCTTACCGGGCCTACAGATCCCGTAGGTCGGGTAAGGCGAAGCCGCCATCCGACAAAAAACTACACCTGCCCCACATACAAATAAATCGCCAGAAAATGGCACACGCTGCCCCCCAGCACAAAGCCGTGCCAGATGGCATGGTTGTAGGGGATACGCTTGCAGACGTAGAAAATCACACCGAGCGAGTACACCACGCCACCTAAGGCCAGCAGGGTCACGCCTCCTACCGCCAGTTTGACGGCCAACTGATACACCACAATCAGCGACAGCCAGCCCATCGTCAGATAAGTCACCAGCGACAGCACCTTGAAGCGGTGCGCGATGGTCAGCTTAAACAGGATCCCCAGCAGCGCCAGGCTCCAGATAACAATCATCAGGCCGCGCGACAGCGGTGAGTTGAGCCCCACCAGCAGAAACGGCGTATAGGTACCTGCAATAAGAAGATAGATAGCGCAATGGTCAAATTTCTTGAGCCACATCTTGGCCCGCTGATGCGGGATCGCGTGATACAGCGTCGAGGCCAGGAACAGCAGGATCATGCTCCCGCCATACAGGCTGTAGCTGGTAATGGCCATCGCGCTGGCGTTGGTATCCACCGCCTGTACCAGTAATAACACTAAACCGACAATCCCAAACACCAGGCCAATGCCGTGGCTGATGCTGTTGGCTATCTCCTCAGCCAGCGAATATCCCTGTGCGATTAATGGTCTACTCACCATACAAAACTCCGGGAAAAACAAAAGATGATTATTCATCGCATCACTATGCTAACTGAGAATGATTCCAGTGAACACCTGTTAGCTAAAATAATTTCATTTCAGAATTTATACCTAAAAATCATAGACATAAATAAATTTTTCACCTAACATTTGTTCACAGAAAAATTTAATCATTATGAATCAAAGGCATAAAAATGGATCCTGCCGTCTGGCTGCATGTTATGATTGGGAGATAAGGTCTGAATGAGAGTTATGCCATTGTGAGTATGTTCACCCACTCCGTCATTGCCAGTCTCAATAACCTTGAGATGATGGTCTATAACTATGTCATTAAAAACCGTGACAAAGTGATGTACATGACCATCCGCGAACTGGCGGATGCGGCGGGGGTCTCCACCACCACGATCCTGCGCTTTTGCCGCAAACTCAACTGCGAAGGCTATTCGGAGTTTCGCGTGCGCTTTAAGCTCTATTTAGAGCAAAATGAGCCCCAGCAGGCGAATTTCGGTGCCAGCGAAATTATCAGCTTTTTTAAGAGCGTGAATAACGAAGAGTTCGATGCGTTACTGGATAATGCAGTCGATATTATTTTATCTTCAGAGCGAATTATATTTGTCGGTGCTGGTACATCTGGATCGCTGGCGAAATATGGCGCACGCTTCTTCTCAAATATTGGAAAATTCAGCAACCATATCGACGATCCGTATTTCCCGGTGACCAATGACATGGCGAAAAATGCACTTGCCATTGTCCTTTCCGTCTCAGGTGAAACCGAAGAGATCCTGCGCTTCGCCAGCCAGTTCAGCCTGCACCATTGTAAGGTGCTCTCTATTACCAGCCACGAGCACTCGCGTCTGGCAAAACTGGCGGATTTTAATCTCTCCTGGCATGTCCCCCAGACGCGTATTGCGGGCGTTTACGATATTACCACGCAAATTCCCGTCATCTATATTCTGGAATCTCTCGGCCGTAAACTGGCGAAGAAACTGACAGAATAAAACATCCTGTTTTTTTGATGTAACAAATCACATTGAGTGCAAATTGTTATATCGTGACATTTAATTCCGCTTTGCTAGACTCGATGCCAGTAAGCCATTTATTGAGAATAGCAGCGATGAAAAAATTAACCTTACCAAAAGATTTTTTATGGGGTGGTGCCGTTGCCGCTCACCAGGTGGAAGGCGGCTGGAATAAAGGCGGTAAAGGGCCGAGCATTTGTGATGTTCTGACCGGCGGCGCACACGGTGTGCCGCGTGAGATCACCCAGGAGGTGGTGCCGGGTAAATACTACCCCAATCATGAGGCCATCGACTTCCACGGCCACTATAAAGAAGACATCAAGCTGTTCGCCGAGATGGGCTTCAAATGTTTCCGCACCTCCATCGCCTGGACGCGCATCTTCCCGAAAGGTGATGAAACGCAGCCCAACGAAGAAGGGCTGAAGTTTTACGACGACATGTTCGATGAGCTGCTGAAATACAACATCGAACCGGTGCTCACCCTCTCCCACTTCGAAATGCCGCTGCACCTGGTGCAGGAGTACGGCAGCTGGACCAACCGTAAAGTGGTCGATTTCTTTGTGCGCTTCGCGGAAGTGGTTTTTGAACGCTACAAAAACAAGGTCAAATACTGGATGACCTTCAACGAAATCAACAACCAGCGTAACTGGCGTGCACCGCTGTTCGGCTATTGCTGCTCAGGTGTGGTTTATACCGATCACGACAACCCGGAAGAGACCATGTACCAGGTGCTGCATCACCAGTTTGTGGCCAGCGCCCTGGCGGTAAAAGCCGCGCGCCGTATCAACCCGGAGATGAAAGTCGGCTGCATGCTGGCCATGGTGGCGCTCTATCCCTTCTCCTGCAAACCGGAAGACGTGATGTTCGCCCAGGAATCGATGCGCGAGCGCTATGTCTTTACCGACGTCCAGCTTCGCGGTTACTACCCGTCTTACGTGCTGAATGAGTGGGAGCGTCGTGGCTTCTCCATCAGGATGAAGCCAGGTGACGAGCAGATCCTGCGTGAAGGTACCTGCGACTACTTAGGCTTCAGCTACTACATGACCAACGCGGTCAAAGCGGAAGGCGGCACCGGAGATGCGATTTCTGGCTTTGAAGGCAGCGTGCCAAACCCGCACGTCAAGGCCTCCGACTGGGGCTGGCAGATTGATCCGGTGGGCCTGCGCTATTCGCTGTGCGAACTGTACGAGCGTTACCAGAAGCCGCTGTTTATCGTGGAAAACGGCTTCGGCGCTTACGATAAAGTCGAAGAAGACGGCAGCATCAACGACGACTATCGCATCGACTACCTGCGCGCTCACGTGGAAGAGATGATCAAAGCCGTAACCCATGATGGCGTGGATCTGATGGGCTACACGCCGTGGGGCTGTATCGACTGCGTGTCGTTCACCACCGGCCAGTACAGCAAGCGCTACGGCTTTATCTATGTGAACAAACACGACGACGGTACGGGCGACATGTCGCGCTCCCGTAAGAAAAGCTTCGAGTGGTATAAAGGCGTGATTGCCAGCAACGGCGAGAAACTCTAACTCCGTAACGCCGGGTGGCGCTACGCTTGCACCGGCCTACGATTGATCCCCTCTCCCCATTGGGGAGAGGGTTAGGGTGAGGGGGTTATTTCCCGCCCGCCAACTCTATAAAACTCCCCGTCACGTACGACGCCTTCTCGCTCAGCAGCCAGACAATCGCCTGGGCCACCTCTTCCGGTTGCCCGCCGCGCTGCATCGGCAGTAACGATTTCACCCGGTCCACGCGGCCCGGTTCCCCGCCTGAGGCATGGATATCGGTATAAATCAGCCCCGGTCGTACACAGTTTACGCGAATACCCTGCGCAGCTACCTCCAGCGCTAAGCCGGTGGTCAGAGAGTCAACCGCTCCCTTGGACGCGGCATAATCAACATATTCGCCTGGCGCACCGAGTCGGGACGCCGCTGACGAGACATTCACTATCGCCCCGCCCTTGCCGCCATGTTTAAAAGACATGCGCTTAACCGCTTCCCGGCAGCAGAGGAAGTAACCCGTGACGTTAGTTGCCAGTACGCGGTTAATGCGCTCTGCGGACAAATTCTCGATAGTCGATTGTTCAAACAGGATCCCCGCATTATTGACCAGCGCGGTAAGCGGCTCGCCATCACGATCGAGGCTGTCAAACATCGTCAGCACCTGAGCTTCATCGCTGATGTCTGCGCGAACGGCAAAGGCTTTCCCTCCGGCATTGACAATCTGGTTGATAACGTCCGTCGCGGCCTTGATGTTGTGATGATAATTTACCGCCACGGTATAGCCTTCGCGTGCCAGCTGCAGCGCGGTGGCTTTCCCGATGCCGCGGCTCGCGCCGGTCACAAGTGCAATGCCCATTCTCTTCTCCCAATAAAAAAGCCGGGTGGCGGCTTCGCCTTACCCGGCTTACATGACTTCACCCGCGCGATTACTGGTATTCGCTCATCGGTACGCAGGAGCAGAACAGGTTACGGTCGCCGTACACATCATCCAGACGCTTCACGGTCGGCCAGTATTTGTTTGCCACACCTGCCGGGAAGACCGCCAGCTCGCGGGAATAGCCGTGGTTCCACTCGGCCACCATTTCGTGCTGGGTGTGCGGGGCGTTAACCAGCGGGTTATCTTCCAGCGTCCACTCGCCGTCCTGCACGCGATCGATCTCCATGCGGATGGCCAGCATCGCGTCGATAAAGCGGTCCAGCTCGGCTTTGCTCTCGGACTCCGTTGGCTCCACCATCAGCGTACCCGCTACCGGGAACGACATGGTTGGCGCGTGGAAGCCGTAGTCGATCAGGCGCTTAGCGATATCCAGCTCGCTGATGCCGGTCTGCTCTTTCAGCGGACGAATATCAAGAATGCACTCGTGCGCCACGCGACCGTCACGGCCGGTATAGAGCACCGGGAAGGCCGACTTCAGTCGAGTCGCAATGTAGTTGGCATTCAGGATCGCCACCTGGCTTGCTTTTTTCAGCCCTTCCGCGCCCATCATACGGATGTACATCCAGCTGATTGGCAGGATAGAAGCGCTGCCGAACGGTGCCGCAGAGACCGCCCCCTGACGGGTCAGCATGCCTTCGATCTGCACAACGCTATGGCCTGGGACAAACGGCGCCAGGTGCGCTTTCACCCCGATTGGCCCCATGCCCGGACCGCCACCGCCGTGCGGGATGCAGAAGGTCTTGTGCAGGTTCAGGTGCGACACGTCCGCGCCGATAAAGCCCGGAGAAGTAATGCCTACCTGAGCATTCATGTTCGCGCCGTCGAGGTATACCTGACCGCCGAACTGATGCACCACTTCGCACACTTCACGGATGGTCTCTTCGTACACGCCGTGGGTGGACGGATAGGTCACCATGATGCAGGAGAGCTTGTCGCCTGCCTGCTCGGCTTTCGCACGCAGGTCGGCCAAATCGATGTTGCCGTTCTTATCACACGCCACGACCACCACTTCCATGCCCGCCATCTGAGCGGAGGCCGGGTTGGTGCCATGCGCGGAGCTTGGGATCAGGCAGATATCGCGGTGCCCTTCGTTGCGGCTTTCATGGTAATGACGGATGGCCAGCAGGCCCGCGTATTCACCCTGCGCGCCGGAGTTCGGCTGCATGCAGAGCGCGTCGTAACCGGTCAGCTTCACCAGCCAGTCGGAAAGCTGATTGATCATCATATGATAGCCTTCCGCCTGCTCTGGCGGGCAGAACGGGTGCAGCTCGGCAAACTCAGGCCAGGTGATTGGGATCATCTCTGCCGCAGCGTTCAGCTTCATGGTGCAGGAGCCCAGCGGGATCATCGCCTGATTCAGCGCCAGATCTTTGCGTTCCAGAGAGTGCATGTAACGCATCATCTCGGTTTCGCTGTGGTAGCGATTAAAGACCGGGTGCGTCAGGATCGCGTCGTTACGCAGCATGCTGTCCTGAATGGAGCGGCTGTCGAGCGCGACCTCTTTGTCGAGCGCGTCAATGTCCAGACCATGCGCGTCACCCAGCAGCACGTTAAACAGGTTGAGAATATCGTCGCGGGTGGTGCTTTCATCCAGCGTAATGCCGACGGCGTTGTGGATGTCGCTGCGCAGGTTGATCTCTGCGGCATTCGCGCGAGCCAGCACTGCCGCTTTATCCGCCACGTCCACACACAGCGTGTCGAAGTAGTGGGCATGGCGCAGTTTGAGGCCTTTCTGCTGCAGGCCGCAGGCCAGAATATCGGCCAGACGGTGAATGCGGCTGGCAATGCGTTTCAGGCCAGCCGGGCCGTGGAACACGGCGTACAGGCTGGCGATGTTGGCCAGCAGCACCTGCGAAGTACAAATGTTGGAGTTCGCTTTCTCGCGGCGGATATGCTGCTCGCGAGTCTGCATCGCCATGCGCAGCGCGGTGTTACCGGCAGCGTCTTTTGAGACGCCGATGATACGGCCAGGCATGGAGCGTTTGAATTCATCTTTAGCGCCGAAGAACGCCGCATGCGGACCGCCGTAGCCCATCGGCACGCCGAAGCGCTGTGCAGAGCCGAAGACAATATCCGCGCCCTGTTTACCCGGGGCCGTCAGCAGCACCAGCGCCATAAAATCAGCAGCGACGCTGACCACCACTTTACGGGATTTCAGCTCGGCAATCAGTGCGCCGTAGTCGTGAACTTCACCGGTGGTCCCCACCTGCTGCAGCAGCACGCCGAAGACGTCCTGGGGATCCAGCACTTTATCAGCGTCGTCGACAATCACGTCAAAGCCGAAGGTTTCCGCTCGGGTACGCACCACGTCCAGCGTCTGCGGATGAACGTCCGCCGCCACGAAGAAACGGTTAGCATTTTTCAGCTTGCTGACGCGCTTCGCCATCGCCATGGCTTCGGCAGCCGCGGTAGCTTCATCCAGCAGAGACGCGGAAGCGATGTCCATTCCGGTCAGATCCAGCGTCACCTGCTGGAAGTTCAGCAGCGCTTCCAGGCGCCCCTGAGAGACTTCTGGCTGATACGGGGTATAGGCGGTGTACCAGCCCGGGTTTTCCAGCATGTTGCGCAGGATGACCGGCGGCAACTGCACGTTGGTGTAGCCCATGCCAATGTAAGACTTAAAGCGCTTGTTGAGGCCGGCGATAGCCTTCAGCTCCGCCAGTGCGGCGAACTCCGTGGTGGCTTCACCCACCTGAGGCGGTGTGGCAAGCTGGATGTCTTTTGGCACAATCTGGCCGATCAGTGCGTCTAATGAATCCGCGCCAACCGTCTTCAGCATCTCCTGCTGTTGCTGAGCATCCGGCCCAATGTGACGTTCAATGAAGGCGCCACGGTTTTCAAGCTGGCTTAAAGTCTGTGTCATGAGCGATGGTTCCTGAAACGTGCAGTGAATGTGTTTTCTCCCTCTCCCCAAAGGGGAGAGGGAGAATGGCTTACTCGTCTTCTAACAGGGCTTCGTACGCGGTCGCATCCAGCAGCGCGGCAACCTGCGATTCGTCGCTGGCTTTGATCTTGAAGATCCAGCCGCCTTCATAAGGCTCGCTGTTGACCAGCTCCGGGGAGTCGTTCAGCGCGTCGTTGACAGCGACAATTTCACCGCTTACCGGTGCGTAGATATCGGATGCCGCTTTGACGGACTCCGCCACCGCGCAGTCGTCGCCCGCGCTCACGGTCGTGCCCACGTCAGGCAGGTCAACAAACACCATGTCGCCCAGCAACTCTTGCGCATGCTCGGTGATCCCGACGGTGTAAGTGCCGTCCGCCTCTTTGCGCAGCCACTCGTGTTCTTTGCTGTATTTCAGTTCTGCTGGCACATTGCTCATTGAAGTTCTCCTGATAAA
Source organism: Enterobacter sp. K16B (assembly GCF_020216105.1). NCBI lineage: Bacteria > Pseudomonadati > Pseudomonadota > Gammaproteobacteria > Enterobacterales > Enterobacteriaceae > Enterobacter > Enterobacter sp. K16B. The sequence continues at coordinate 33,559 of NZ_JAIWJZ010000050.1, read as the reverse complement.
AATAGTTAGGCGACCGGCTTACCGGCGCGAACAAAAATCGGTTTGGTCACGTTGACCGGCATTTCGCGGTTGCGGATTTGCACCACCGCCGTTTCGCCAATGCCTGCCGGCACGCGTGCCAGTGCAATACTGTAGCCCAGCGTCGGGGAGAAGGTTCCGCTGGTGATCACGCCTTCGCGAGGATTGCCGTCAGCATCGGTAAAACGCACCGGCAGCTCGCCGCGCAGTACGCCTTTTTCCTTCATCACCAGGCCAACGAGCTGTTCAGTGCCCTTCTCGCGCTGCATCTCCAGCGCTTCACGGCCAATAAAGTCACGGTCAGCCGGTTCCCATGCGATGGTCCAGCCCATGTTAGCGGCCAGCGGAGAGACGCCTTCATCCATCTCCTGACCGTAGAGGTTCATGCCTGCCTCCAGGCGCAGCGTATCGCGCGCGCCAAGGCCAGCCGGCTTCACGCCCGCTTCCACCAGCGTACGCCAGAAATCAGCGGCCTTCTCGTTCGGCATCGCAATTTCGTAGCCCGCTTCGCCGGTGTAGCCGGTGGTGGCGATAAACAGATCGCCCGCCTGCACGCCGAAGAACGGCTTCATGCCTTCAGTGGCTTTACGCTGCTCATCGTTGAACAGAGACGCGGCTTTCGCCTGCGCGTTCGGCCCCTGCACGGCAATCAGTGACAGATCGTCACGGACGGTGATGTCGATGGCATACGGTTCGGCGTGTTGGGTGATCCAGGAGAGGTCTTTTTCGCGGGTGGCGGAGTTTACAACGAGGCGGAAGAAATCTTCGGTGAAGTAATAGACGATAAGGTCGTCAATCACGCCGCCAGAGGCATTCAGCATGCCGGTATAAAGCGCTTTACCCGGCGTTTTTAGTTTGGCGACGTCGTTTGCCAGCAGATAACGCAAAAACTCCCGGGTGCGGCTACCGTGCAGATCGACAATCGTCATGTGGGACACGTCGAACATACCGGCATCGGTGCGCACCGCGTGGTGCTCATCAATCTGCGAGCCGTAGTGCAGCGGCATCATCCAGCCGTGGAAGTCCACCATGCGGGCGCCGCATAACACGTGCTGTTCGTACAAAGGAGTCTGTTGAGCCATCTTGTCCTCGTTGAAAAATTCACCGTGAAACCCGGTATCGGCCCCGTTATCAGGCCCGACGCAAACGTTCTCTTTTACCTGAACTTACCACCGAAACCGGCGGTTAACCATAAGGTAAAACGGGCCATCACATTAGCTTATGACCAAAAAACGCTGAAAAGCCTACAGAGTTATTCACTGGAAAAATGCGATTAACCCCGCACAAAATTAACATCGCGCTAACAGGATTTAGCACATGGTGATATTTCATGCGGAAAAACGGGCTGAATTTCCGCAATCAGAAAAACGCGACATTAGATTATCTAATGCGAAAAATGGCGTGAAATTAGAATATTTCAAACGAGGGAATTTCCCCGGCGCAGAGGCCGGGAAAATAAAGTGTGACGGGGGTCTAAATTAGCGTAGCCAGTCCGGCAGGTCGTTCAGACCCATCGCCTGACGAAGGAGTTGGGGTTTAACACCCGGAAGGGTATCGGCAAGCTTGAGGCCAATGTCGCGCAGCAGTTTTTTCGCCGGATTGGCACCGGCAAACAGTTCGCGGAAGCCCTGCATACCCGCCAGCATCACCGCCGCGCTGTGCTTGCGGCTGCGTTCGTAGCGACGCAGATAGAGATGCTGACCGATATCTTTCCCTTCGCGATGCAAACGACGCAGCTCTTCTACCAGCTCCGCCGCGTCCATAAAGCCAAGGTTAACCCCCTGCCCGGCCAGCGGATGAATGGTATGCGCTGCATCCCCCACCAGCGCCAGACGGTGCGCCGCAAACTGGCGCGCGTAACGGCCAGTTAGCGGGAACACCTGCCGCTCGCTCTCAAGCGTGCACAGGCCAAGGCGGTTATCAAACGCCACGCACAGCGCCTGGTTAAAGGCGTCCGGCGTCGCCTCATGCATCTGCCGGGCTTTCTCCGGCACCAGCGACCAGACAATCGAGCACAGGTGCGGATCGGCAAGCGGCAGGAACGCCAGTATGCCGTCGTTGTGGAAAATCTGCCGCGCCACGCCGCCGTGCGGCTCTTCGGTGCGGATCGTCGCGACCAGCGCGTGATGACGGTAATCCCAGAAGGTCAGTGGGATATCGGCTTTATTACGCAGCCAGGAGTTCGCCCCGTCAGCCCCCACCACCAGACGCGCGGTCAGCATGTCGCCGCTTTGCAGGGTGATAAACGCCTCGTTTTCCCCCCACGCCACCTGCTGGATTTGCGCGGGTGCCATCAGGGTGACATCGCTACAGGACTGCGCTTTTTGCCACAGCGCATGATGAATAACGGCATTCTCAATAATGTGGCCAAGGTGGCTGTAGCCCATGCTTTCATCATCAAAAGCAATATGACCAAAGCTGTCTTTGTCCCACACTTCCATACCGTGATAGCAGCTGGCGCGCTGCGCCACGATATCCGGCCAGACGCCAAGGTGCGTCAGCAGCTTTTCGCTGGCCGCATTGATTGCCGAGACGCGCAGTTCCGGCGGCGCATCCTGGGCTACCGGCTGGGGCTGCTTCTGTTCCAGCACCGCCACGCGCAGGCCGCTGCCCTGTAAACCACAGGCCAGCGCCAGTCCAACCATACCGCCGCCAACGATAGCAACATCAACATTTTGCACGGTGATAACTCCTTAACGCGCGACCCAACCAAGAGTCCGCTGCGCCAGCACGTCACGTGCCGGTATGAATAGTTCCATCGCCATCAGCCCGAGGTTGCGGCCCGCAACCAGCGGCGCCCAGCGATTGGCAAACAGATGAACCAGGCCATCGGTGACACCGATTGTCGCCTCTTTATCCGCCTGGCGTCGTTTCTGGTAATGGCTGAGCACCTGATATGCGCCACAGTCTTTTTGCTCGCCCCACGCCTGCGAAAGCGTTTCTGCCAGACTCATTACGTCGCGTAACCCAAGGTTGAAGCCTTGCCCCGCAATGGGGTGCAGCGTCTGCGCGGCATTACCGACCAGCGCCAGACGATGGGAGATGGACTGCGACGCGGTGGTTAATGAAAGAGGATATACCGTCCGCTTGCCGGCATGGGTAATGCGCCCCAGCCGCCAGCCAAACGCCTTTTGCAGCTCGGTACAAAAACGTTCGTCTGACCAGGCCTTAACCTCTTCCGCCTTATCCTGCGGGTGACACCAGACCAGCGAACAGCGACCGTTCGACATCGGCAGCATCGCCAGCGGACCATGCTGCGTAAAGCGTTCAAACGCCCTGCCGTTGTGTTCTGCAGCAGTAGAGACGTTGGCGATAACCGCCACCTGCCCGTAAGGCTGCTGGCGCCACTCCACGCCACACTGGGTGCCGAGCGCCGAGCGCGAACCGTCTGCGGCGACCAGCAGTTGGCCATCCAGCACGGTGCCGTTTTCCAGCGTCACGCTGACCGACGCTTCACTGCGGCTTACGCTTGCCACGCGTGCCGGACAATGCAGCGTCACGCCCGGCGCATCCTGAAGCAGGCGGAACAGACGTAAACCCACATCGTGTAGCTCAACGACCTGACCCAGGGCATCAATACGGTAATCCTGCGCCTCCAGCGTGACAAAGCCAGCATGGCCGCGATCGCTAACGTGAACGGTACCGATCGCCGTGGCACGGTCGGCTATCGCCTGCCAGATACCAATACGCGCAAGCTGCTGACAGGTTCCCTGCGCCAGCGCAATGGCGCGGGCATCAAAACCGGGGTGATTCGACGCCTCTGGCGCAACGGCTTCCACCAGGTGCACCGGAAGCTGGCCCTGCGTCAAATGCGAAATGGCCAGCGCCAGCGTGGCCCCGGTCATGCCGCCGCCCACGATGATCACGCTCATGCGCGCGCCGCTGCCATCAGCGCCTCGATATCGTCAGCGTTTTTCACGACGCTTGCGGTCAGGTTTTCATTACCGGTTTCGGTAATGACAATGTCGTCTTCAATACGAATGCCAATCCCGCGGTATTCTTCAGGCACGTCGGCATCCGGCGCGATATATAACCCCGGCTCCACGGTTAATACCATGCCCGGCTCCAGCACGCGCGAACGGTCGGCGCCATACGCACCAACGTCATGGACATCCAGCCCCAGCCAGTGGCTCAGGCCGTGCATGAAGTACGGTCGATGTGCATTTTCAGCAATCAGGGTCTCCACATCCCCTTTCAGGATCCCGAGCCTGACCAGACCGGTAATCATGATGCGTACCACTTCGCCGGTCACTTCCTGCATGGAGGTCCCCGGGCGATACAGGTTGAGCGCCGTCTCAAGGGATTCCAGCACGATGTCGTAAATAGCGCGCTGTGCCGGTGAAAATTTACCGTTCACCGGGAAGGTGCGGGTGATATCCCCCGCGTAGCCCTGATATTCGCAACCAGCATCGATAAGCACCAGATCCCCATCGCGCAGCGCGCTTTCGTTTTCGGTGTAGTGCAGAATGCAGCCGTTTTCCCCGCCGCCAACAATGGTGTTGTAAGAGGGATAACGCGCGCCGTGACGGTTAAATTCGTGGTGAATTTCGCCTTCCAGCTGATATTCGAACATCCCGGGACGGCACTTCTCCATGGCGCGGGTGTGCGCCAGGGCGCTGATTTCGCCCGCACGGCGCATCACGTTCAGCTCTTCTTCAGATTTGAACAGACGCATCTCATGCACCACCGGACGCCAGTCCGTGAGAGTAGCGGGCGCGGAGAGGTTCTGCCGCGAGCCTTTGCGCAGCTTATCCAGCGCGGTGAAAACAATCTCATCGGCGTACGCATATTCGCCCTGCGCGTGATAGAGCACGTCGAGGCCGTTAAGCAGCTGGTAAAGCTGCTGGTTGATTTCGCTAAACGCCAGCGCACGATCAACGCCCAGTTTTTCCGGTGCGGCCTCCTGCCCCAGGCGGCGGCCAAACCAGATTTCGGCCGTCAGATCGCGCACGCGGTTAAAAATCACGCTGTGGTTGTGAGTGTCATTGCTCTTAATCAGCACCAGTACCGCTTCCGGCTCGTTAAAGCCGGTGAAGTACCAGAAATCGCTGCTCTGGCGATAGGGATATTCGCTGTCGGCGCTGCGCGTCACTTCGGGCGCAGCGAAAATCAGCGCGGCGCTGCCCGGCTGCATTTTTGCCAGCAGCGCCTGACGGCGGCGCGAATACTCTTGACTCGAGATAACCATGACACCCTCCTGTGCGTTATTTTTCTTAATGTAAGGTTGGCTTGCGGACTTCCGGCGCGGTCGGCTGTGAGCGCGTAAAGTTGTCATGGCACAGCAGTGCCGCCACGCGCACGTACTCAATGATCTCTTCGAGAGACATTTCCAGCTCTTCCTGGTCTTCGTCCTCATCGTAGCCAAGCTGGGCAATGTTGCGCAGATCGTCGATCGCTTCACCCGCTTCGCCGGTTACTTTATCCAGTTTAGGCTGCGTGACGCCCAGCCCCAGCAGATAATGATTTACCCAACCCGCCAGCGCATCGGCGCGATCGAACACGCTGACGTCGTCGCCTTCAGGCAGATAAAGCTGAAAAAGGAAGCCATCGTCTTCCAGCGAATCGCTGATGGCGGCATGCATTTTACGCAGCGCTTCCGCCAGCTCGTGACCAAACGCCAGCCCTTCATTCGTGAGGTCGTGGATCAGCGGCTGCCATGAGCTGTCGCTGTTTCCGCCGCACAGCATGCCACTGATCAGACCGTGCATTTCGGCAGGGGTTAAACCGACTCCCTGCTGGTTCAGTAACTGGTTTAAATCCTTGTAACCAGGCATTTCGTTCTGTATAGACATGCGCATTCGTCATCATTGGGGGGAAGTTTCATGATATGCTACCACTTTGGACCCTGGTGATACCAGAAAAGGGCTTGTATCTTCACATCAGGGTAGCTATAGTGTCGCCCCTTCGCAGCCCCCGGGGCATCAGGCGAAGGCAGCGCAGTCAATCAGCAGGAAGGTGGCATGTCTGCACAACCCGTCGATCTCCAGATTTTTGGCCGTTCACTGCGAGTGAATTGTCCGCCTGAACAAAGGGATGCTTTGAATCAGGCCGCGGACGATTTGAATCAGCGGTTGCAAGATCTAAAAGAACGCACTAGAGTCACAAATACTGAGCAGCTGGTTTTCATCGCCGCGTTGAACATCAGCTATGAACTGACTCAGGAAAAAGCGAAAACCCGCGACTACGCGGCAAGCATGGAGCAGCGCATTAAAATGCTCCAGCAGACCATTGAACAGGCATTGCTTGATCAGGGTCGCAATCCCGAAAGACCGGGACCAAAGTTTGAATAACACTTCTCAGTTGACTATGGTAGAGTAACTGTGAAGACAAAATTTCTCTGAGATGTTCGCAAGCGGGCCAGTCCCCTGAGCCGATATTTCATACCACAAGAATGTGGCGCTCCATGGTTGGTGAGCATGCTCGGTCCGTCCGAGAAGCCTTAAAACTATGACGACACATTCACCTTGAACCAAGGGTTCAAGGGTTACAGCCTGCGGCGGCATCTCGGAGATTCCCTCTCTTTTCTTCTACCGACTACCATGACTCAATTCCCTGAAGTTTCTGCCTCACGCCAGGATATTCGTCAGCTCATTCGTCAACGCCGTCGTGCGTTAACTCCAGAACAGCAAGCGCATTTTGCGCAGCAGGCCGCCGCTCGCATGATGGCGTATCCCCCTGTTGTGATGGCGCATACGGTCGCACTGTTTCTGTCGTTTGATGGTGAACTGGATACCCAACCGCTCATCGAGCAACTCTGGCGAGCCGGGAAGAAGGTCTATCTGCCGGTGCTGCATCCGTTTAGCAAAGGAAACCTGCTGTTTCTGCACTACCACCCGCACAGCGAGCTGGTGGTGAATCGTCTGAAAATCACTGAACCCAAACTCGACGTGCGCGACGTGCTGCCGCTTGCCGAACTGGATGTGCTGGTCACGCCGCTGGTGGCGTTTGATGAACAGGGTCAGCGTTTGGGCATGGGCGGCGGTTTTTACGACCGGACGCTGCAAAACTGGCAGCAATACGGTTTACAGCCGGTGGGTTACGCGCATGATTGTCAGGCGGTGGAATCGTTGCCGGTCGAGAAGTGGGATGTGCCGTTGCCGGCGGTAGTAACGCCCAGTAAAACCTGGACCTGGTAGAATAAAGCCGGGTGGCGCTTACGCTTACCCGGCCTACATAAATTCTCGAACTTTGTAGGTCGGGTAAGCGTAAGCGCCACCCGACACACAGCCCGCACTATCAGTAAAGAAGACGTGCGCGAATCGTCCCTGGAATCGCCTTCATGCTCTGCAGCGCTTTCTCGGCAACGTCTTCATCCGCTTCGATATCAATAACCACGTAGCCCATCTGCGAATTGGTTTGCAGATACTGCGCAGCGATGTTGACGCTCTGCTCAGCAAAGATCTGGTTGATGGCAGTCAGCACGCCTGGACGGTTTTCGTGAATGTGCAGCAGACGACGGCCGCCGTGCAGCGGCAGAGACACTTCCGGGAAGTTAACGGCGGAGAGCGTCGAGCCGTTGTCGGAGTATTTGCTCAGTTTACCCGCCACTTCCAGACCGATGTTCTCCTGCGCTTCCTGAGTCGAACCGCCGATGTGCGGCGTCAGGATCACGTTGTCGAACTCGCACAGTGGAGAGTTAAACGGATCGCTGTTGGTCGCAGGCTCAGTCGGGAAGACGTCAATCGCGGCACCTGCCAGATGTTTGCGTTTTAGCGCATCACACAGGGCAGGAATGTCGACAACCGTACCGCGCGCGGCGTTGATCAGCAGTGAACCCGGCTTCATCAGCGCCAGTTCTTCCGCACCCATCATGTTTTTGGTGGAGGCGTTTTCCGGCACATGCAGGCTGACCACATCGCTCATGTTCAGCAGGTCGGAGAGATGTTGAACCTGAGTGGCGTTACCCAGCGGCAGTTTGCTTTCAATGTCATAAAAGTAAACGTGCATCCCCAGAGATTCCGCCAGAATCCCGAGTTGAGTACCGATGTGGCCATAACCAATGATACCCAGTTTCTTACCACGGGCTTCGTATGAACCTGTAGCCAGTTTGTTCCAGACGCCACGGTGCGCTTTGGCGTTAGCCTCCGGGATACCGCGCAGCAACAGCAGCAATTCGCCAATCACTAACTCTGCCACGGAACGGGTGTTGGAGAAAGGTGCGTTGAATACAGGAATACCGCGCTTAGCGGCGGCGTTCAGGTCAACCTGGTTGGTACCGATGCAGAAACAACCGATGGCAACCAGCTTTTCCGCCGCGGCAATCACATCTTCAGTCAGGTGGGTACGGGATCGCAGGCCAATAAAGTGAGCATCCCGGATGGCTACTTTCAGCTCTTCAGTATCCAGCGCGCCTTTATGGAACTCGATGTTGGTGTAACCTGCCGCACGAAGGCTATCGAGTGCTTTCTGATGCACACCCTCGACCAGCAGGAATTTAATCTTGTCTTTCTCCAGTGATACCTTTGCCATTTACCCGACCCTGTATTTTATCTGAACTGATGTTGTGCTGGATTGAAATCCGCTCTAGCCAACATATCAAAAAAAACTATTGCAGCAATATGAACGTTTGCGTCGGCACTCTGAAGAAAAGTCATACAGGGCGAAATGACAGAGGAAAATGCTGCGGAATTTTACGTACGTGGCAGGATCGGCAAACGAGGCGTAAAAACGTGACACAAGTCACCGAATTTAGCTTTTCAAAAATTTTTTAGCGGGGGGTGAGCGCCCCCCGTCAGATCATTTTACGATGGTTTTCACACCGTCAGCCGTACCAATCAGCGCCACATCCGCGCCACGGTTGGCAAATAAGCCTACAGTGACAACGCCCGGAATGCCATTGATGGCATTTTCCAGCGCAATCGCGTCGAGAATTTCCAGACCGTGAACGTCGAGGATCACGTTGCCGTTATCGGTCACTACGCCCTGGCGATATTCCGGACGTCCACCCAGTTTGACCAGTTCACGCGCTACGGCGCTGCGTGCCATCGGGATCACTTCAACCGGCAGCGGGAATTTACCCAGAATATCGACCTGCTTGGACGCATCAGCGATGCAGATGAACTTATCCGCAACGGAGGCGATGATTTTTTCACGGGTCAGCGCCGCGCCGCCGCCTTTGATCATCTGCATATGGCCGTTGATCTCATCCGCGCCATCAACGTAAATGCCCAGACGATCAACGTCGTTCAGATCGAAAACGGTAATGCCGAGGCTTTTCAGCTTTTCCGTGGAAGCATCAGAGCTGGACACAGCCCCCTCAATCTGCCCTTTCATCGTGCCCAGCGCATCGATAAAGTGCGCCGCCGTCGACCCGGTACCAACACCGACAATGGTGCCCGGTTGTACGTACTGGAGAGCGGCCCATCCTACTGCTTTTTTCAGTTCATCCTGCGTCATGATCGTTTTGCCTGTGGTGTGAAAACTCAGGGCGCATTATAGAACACGTCGAATGGAATTCGTCTGCCACGAAGGGAAAATTGTGTCATAGTGCAGAATAAGCAAAATTAAGGAGCCAGCCAGAGCAATGAAACGTCCGGACTACAGAACACTACAGGCACTTGATGCAGTTATTCGTGAACGAGGTTTTGAGCGCGCGGCGCAAAAGCTTTGCATCACGCAGTCCGCCGTATCGCAGCGTATCAAACAGCTCGAAAATATGTTCGGCCAGCCACTGCTGGTGCGTACCGTGCCGCCTCGCCCAACGGAGCAAGGACAAAAGCTCCTCGCCCTGCTGCGTCAGGTTGAGCTGCTGGAAGATGAGTGGCTGGGTGACGAACAAACGGGCTCTACGCCGCTGCTGCTCTCTCTGGCGGTTAACGCCGACAGTCTGGCAACCTGGCTGCTGCCGGCCCTTGCGCCAGTATTAGCGGACTCCCCTATCCGCCTGAATTTGCAGGTTGAAGATGAGACCCGTACCCAGGAGCGCCTGCGTCGTGGTGAAGTGGTTGGGGCGGTCAGTATTCAGCCTCAGGCGCTTCCTAGCTGTCTTGTCGATCAGCTGGGTGCGCTGGATTACCTGTTTGTGGGTTCAAAAGCCTTTGCCGAGCGCTATTTCCCCAACGGCGTGACCCGCGCCGCGCTGCTGAAAGCGCCTGCCGTGGCGTTTGACCATCTGGACGATATGCATCAGGCGTTCCTGCAGCAAAACTTTGACCTGCCGCCGGGCAGCGTGCCGTGTCATATCGTTAACTCATCGGAAGCCTTCGTGCAGCTTGCGCGTCAGGGCACGACCTGCTGCATGATCCCGCATCTGCAGATTGAGAAAGAGTTGAAAAGCGGAGAGCTGATTGATTTGACGCCGGGGCTGTATCAGCGCCGGATGCTCTACTGGCACCGTTTTGCGCCAGAAAGCCGCATGATGCGCAACGTCACCGACGCGCTGCTGGCCTACGGGCATAGGGTGTTGCGACAGGATTAAAAGAAAAGCCGGGTGGCGGCTACGCCTTACCCGGCCTGTTGATTATTGTGCAGGTTTCGGCTGTGCAGCAACGGGTTCCAGCTGGAACACCACATCAACCTGATCGTCGAACTGGATCGTCGGCTGCTCGTAAGTTTCCTGAGCGGATACCGGCGCCGCATCGGCTTTCATCATTCGCACCATCGGGCTTGGCTGGTAGTTAGAGACGTGGTAACGCACGCTGTATACCGGGCCGAGCTTGCTGTTAAAACCGGCAGCCAGCTGCTGTGCCTGGTGCATTGCGTCATCAATTGCCGCTTTACGTGCCTGGTCTTTGTATTTCTCCGGTTGCGCAACACCCAGTGACACGGAACGAATTTCATTCAGGCCCGCCTTCAGCGCGCCATCCAGCAAAGCGTTCAGCTTATCCAGCTGACGGACGGTCACTTCAACGGTACGTACGGCACGGTAGCCCTTCAGGATACTTTTGCCGTTCTGGTAGTCGTAATCGGGTTGAGTACGCAGGTTAGCGGAGTTGATATCTTTTTTACCGACACCGTTCTGCTCAAGGAAAGAGAGGTATTGCGCAACGCGATCGTCAGCCTGCTTCTTGGCAGACGCCGCATCTTTCGCGGCCACATTCACTTCAATTGCCAGCGTTGCAACATCGGGTACCGCATCCACGCTTGCGGTGCCTGACGTGACGATGTGCGGGCCATCCGGCAGTTCACTTGCCTGCACCGACACCGCACCTAAACTTACTAATGCCGCCAGGGCCATCACCTTAAACTTCACTGTCATTCCTCCATGTTGCAAAGAGTGCCCCAATAACAGGGCGCATGCCAGCAAGCTTAGCGCGTCTTGTTCAGTTGTCCATAAGACAAGGCTTAGTTGAACAATTGCCGGACATGGTGAATCCCCTCTTTTGCCAGCTGAAAGGCGATAAACCACATCACCACGCCCACCAGCGTGTTGATGATCCGCTGCGCTTTGGCCGTACGCAGACGAGGGGCCAGCCAGGCCGCCAGAATCGCGAGCCCGAAGAACCAGAGGAAAGAGGCGCTTACCGTACCGAGCGCAAACCAGCGTTTAGGTTCAACGTCCAGCTGTCCGCCCAGGCTGCCCAGCACCACGAAGGTATCAAGATAAACATGCGGGTTAAGCCAGGTCACCGCCAGCATGGTGACGATAATCTTCCATCGCCCCTGCTTCATCACTTCAGCGCTTGCCAGTTCGAGGTTGCTGCTCATGGCCGTTTTCAGCGCGCCAAAACCATACCAGAGCAGAAACGCCACGCCGCCCCAGGTAACCAGCGCCAGCAGCCAGGGAGACTGCATCAGCAGTGCGCTACCGCCAAATATGCCGGCACAGATCAGCAGTAAATCGCTTACCGCGCACAGCAGGGCAATCATCAGATGGTACTGGCGGCGGATGCCCTGGTTCATCACAAACGCATTTTGTGGACCGAGGGGAAGGATCATGGCCGCACCCAATGCAAGCCCTTGAAAGTAATACGATAACATGACGAGATTCTCACTGTATTGTCCTGGAAGCAGACTATACTGCGCGAATCACATTAGAGGAAATTGATAATATTAATTGGGTATTAGCGGGGCTTATAAAAATAAAGCCCGGTGGCGCGAGCGCGTACCGGGCCTGAGGATGAAGTTATTCTGCTTCTTTGACTTTTTTGACGTTGACGTCCATCTGCGGGTACGGGAAGCTGATGCCGTTGGCGTCGAAGTCGCGCTTAATGCGCTCCAGCACGTCCCAGTAAACGTTTTGCAGATCGCTGCTCTTGCTCCAGATACGGACCACAAAGTTAATAGATGATGCCCCCAGTTCGTTCAGACGAACGGTCTGCTCTTTGTCTTTGAGAATGCGATCGTCTGAGGCAATGATGTTGCTAATCAGCGTCTTCACCTGATCGATATCGGAGTCATACGCCACGCTGATAATCAGCTCGTTACGACGCACCGGTTCACGGGAGAAGTTAATGATATTGCCTGCAATGATTTTCCCGTTCGGCACGACCACGATGCGGCCATCAACGGTACGCAGTGTCGTTGAGAAAATCTGCACCTGCAGCACGGTTCCGGCAATACCGCCAAGGTCAACGTATTCACCTGAGCGGAACGGGCGGAAGGTTACCAGCAAGACACCTGCCGCCAGGTTCGCCAGCGAGCCCTGCAGTGCCAGACCAATAGCCAGGCCGGCGGCACCGAGCACTGCGATGACGGATGCCGTCTGTACGCCCACGCGCCCCAGGGCTGCAATCAGCGTAAAGGCGATAATGCCGTAGCGCACCAGTGCGGAGAGGAAATCAGCGACCGTAGCGTCAATATGACGAGCCAGCATCACTCGGTTAACCGCATTCGAGACAATACGCGCCACGATCATCCCGACGATAATGATGGCGATCGCCGCGACAATGTTCACGGCATAGCTCAGCAGCAGTGCCTGGTTGCGCACCAGCCAGTTACCGGCGGTATTGATGCTGTCTACAACATCGAGTTGTTCCATTTATTCTTCCTTTTGTTAAACCCAAACATAAAATCCATCCCCCGTGGAGACAGGCAGGTCAGTAAAGGGTAAACAAAAAGCACCGGATTTGCCAAACAGATCACAAAAACCAGCCCGACAGGCTATTGAAAAAGCATAAAAAAAGGCCCGCATTTGCGGGCCTTCTGATGCTGTTAGCAGCTCTGATTACAGAACGTCGATCGCGTTCAGTTCTTTGAAAGCCTGCTCCAGACGGGTCACCATGGACGTCTGCGCTGCGCGCAGCCATACGCGTGGATCGTAGTATTTCTTGTTCGGCTGGTCTTCGCCTTTCGGGTTGCCCAGCTGGCCCTGCAGGTAAGCTTCGTTCGCTTTGTAGTACTGCAGAATACCGTCCCAGGTTGCCCACTGGGTGTCGGTATCGATGTTCATTTTCACTACGCCGTAGCTTACGGAGTCTTTGATTTCCTGAGCAGAAGAACCGGAACCGCCGTGGAAGACGAAGTTCAGGCTGTTGTGCGGCAGGTTGTGTTTCTTGGACACGTATTCCTGAGAGTCACGCAGGATGGTCGGAGTCAGAACCACATTACCTGGTTTGTAAACGCCGTGTACGTTACCGAAGGACGCTGCGATGGTGAAGCGTGGGCTGATTTTGCTCAGCTCGGTGTAAGCGTAATCAACGTCTTCTGGCTGAGTGTACAGGGCAGAAGCGTCCATGTGGCTGTTGTCCACGCCGTCTTCTTCACCACCGGTGCAACCCAGTTCGATTTCCAGAGTCATGTCCATTTTGGCCATGCGCGCCAGGTATTTAGAGCAGATTTCGATGTTTTCGTGCAGTGACTCTTCAGACAGGTCGATCATGTGAGAAGAGAACAGTGGCTTACCGGTTGCCGCGAAGTGTTTTTCACCCGCGTCCAGCAGACCGTCGATCCACGGCAGCAGTTTCTTCGCGCAGTGGTCAGTGTGCAGGATAACAGGAACACCGTAGTGTTCAGCCATCTGGTGTACGTGGTGCGCACCAGAGATCGCGCCCAGGATAGCAGCACCCTGAGGAATGTCAGTTTTCACGCCTTTACCCGCGATAAACGCAGCACCGCCGTTAGAGAACTGAACGATAACCGGCGCTTTAACTTTTGCAGCGGTTTCCAGTACGGCGTTGATGGAGTCGGTACCCACGCAGTTAACTGCTGGCAGAGCGAAGTTGTTTTCTTTAGCTACCTGGAACACTTTCTGTACGTCATCACCAGTGATCACGCCAGGTTTTACGAAATCAAAAATTTTAGACATGTTGCTTAGTCCTGTATCTTCGGCCGTTAGAAAAGGTGCGAGCTCTTAAAAGCGCGCTGAAAATTGGGCAGGTTTCCCTGCCCCTGAATGGCTTACTTCTTAGCGCGCTCTTCGAGCATTGCTACTGCTGGCAGTACTTTACCTTCCACGAATTCGAGGAATGCACCGCCACCAGTGGAGATGTAGGAGATCTTGTCAGCGATACCGAACAGGTCGATTGCTGCCAGGGTGTCACCGCCGCCTGCGATAGAGAACGCTTCGCTGTCTGCGATAGCGTTAGCAACGATTTCAGTACCTTTACGGAAGTTCGGGAATTCGAACACGCCAACAGGACCGTTCCACAGGATAGTTTTTGCGTTCTTCAGGATTTCAGCCAGTTTCTGTGCGGAAACGTCGCCCAGGTCCAGAATCTGCTCTTCATCTTTGATGTCGTTTACAGATTTCAGGGTCGCAGTCGCGGTTTCAGAGAACTCGGTTGCGACGCGAACATCCGTTGGAACCGGGATATCGCAGGTACCCAGCAGGCGTTTAGCTTCGTCAACCAGGTCTGCTTCATACAGGGATTTACCGACGTTGTGGCCCTGAGCGGCAACGAAGGTGTTCGCGATACCACCGCCAACGATCAGCTGGTCAGCGATTTTAGACAGGGAATCCAGAACGGTCAGTTTGGTAGACACTTTAGAACCACCCACGATAGCCACCATTGGGCGAGCGGGTTCTTTCAGTGCTTTACCCAGTGCTTCCAGTTCGTCAGCCAGCAGAGGACCGGCACACGCAACGTCTGCAAATTTACCGATACCGTGGGTAGACGCCTGCGCACGGTGAGCCGTACCGAAAGCATCCATCACGAATACGTCGCACAGTGCAGCGTATTTTTTGGACAGGGTTTCGTCGTCTTTCTTCTCGCCTTTGTTGAAGCGAACGTTTTCCAGAACCACCAGTTCACCGGCAGCAACTTCAACGCCGTCCAGGTAATCTTTTACCAGGCGAACCGGGTTGGACAGTTTGTCTTTCAGGTAATTAACAACTGGCAGCAGAGAGAACTCTTCGTTGTACTCGCCTTCGGTTGGACGACCCAGGTGGGAGGTAACCATCACTTTCGCGCCCTGCTTCAGAGCCAGTTCGATGGTTGGCAGTGATGCACGGATACGCGCGTCACTGGTCACTTTGCCATCTTTAACCGGTACGTTCAGATCAGCACGGATGAAAACGCGTTTACCAGCCAGATCCAGATCGGTCATCTTAATTACAGACATGGTGAATCCTCTCGTTGATTCTTAAAGTTTTGCAGACGCACGATGCGTCTTACCTGAAACCTTGAGCGGCCATTGCTAACGTGGTGTCGAGCATTCGGTTAGCAAAGCCCCATTCGTTATCACACCAGACCAGCGTCTTGATAAGGTGTGCGCCACTGACGCGCGTTTGAGTACCATCGACGATGGCGCTGTGCGGGTCGTGGTTAAAATCCACTGAGACCAACGGTAATTCCGTATAGTCAACTATACCATGAAATGCCCCCTGTGCCGCCTTTTGCAGCAACTGGTTGACTTCACAGGCTTTTACCGGTTTTTTCACCGTCACGCTCAGGTCGATGGCGGTGACGTTGATCGTCGGAACACGCACGGCAATCGCTTCAAAGCGGTCATTAAACTGCGGAAAAATTCGGGTGATCCCTGCCGCCAGTTTGGTATCCACCGGAATGATTGACTGGCTCGCTGCACGCGTGCGCCGTAAATCCGGGTGGTAAGCGTCAATCACCTGTTGATCGTGCATGGCGGAGTGAATCGTGGTCACGGTACCGGATTCAATGCCATACGCATCGTCTAACAGTTTGATGACCGGAATAATGCAGTTAGTGGTACAGGAGGCGTTGGAGACAATGCGGTGTTCAGCTTGCAGCTCATACTGGTTGACGCCAAACACGACGGTCGCGTCGAGGTCGTTACTGCCGGGATGGGAGAACAGGACTTTTTTCGCACCTGCCGCGAGATGCGCTTCGCCATGTTCGCGGTTGCCATACACACCGGTACAGTCAAGCACCACATCCACACCCAGTTCGCGCCAGGGTAGCCCGGAAATGCTGCTCTCATGCAGCACACGAATAGCGTCGTCACCCACATAGAGCTGATCTCTGTCCTGGCGCACATCCCAGGCAAAGCGTCCGTGGCTGGTGTCATATTTCAATAAATGCGCCATGCCCGTAGCATCCGCCAGTTCATTGATTGCCACCACGGTTATTTCCGCCCGACGTCCGGATTCATACAGAGCACGAACCACATTACGCCCGATGCGACCGAAGCCATTAATCGCTACGCGTACGGTCATAGATCTCCTGCAAAGCACTCCCTGGGTTTGAGGTGGCTGAAAGAGTAATCCAGCTACGCCCGAAGGGGAATCCTTGCTGTCACAAACTGCGATTGATTGGTCAATTGTCGAACATTTAATCGACTGAAACGCTTCAGCAAGAATAAGCGAAACGAGGAATAAAAGGAATGTCTGTCCAGATGAATAAGCGAGCTATATGACTTGCGTCACATTTTCGGTGGAATAATGACGCAAAAAAAGCCGGGTGGCGCGTTAGCGCTTACCCGGCCTACTTTCGAGCCAATTGTAGACCCGGTAAGCGTAGCGCCACCGGGCAAAACGGCGATTACAGCAGTTCTTTCGCTTTCGCGACAACGTTCTCAACGGTGAAGCCGAACTCTTCGAACAGCTGTTCTGCCGGAGCAGATTCACCGAAAGTGGTCATACCGACGATGGCGCCGTTCAGGCCCACATATTTGAACCAATAGTCAGCGATACCCGCTTCCACTGCCACACGCGCGGTTACCGCTTTAGGCAGAACGGATTCACGGTAAGCGGCATCCTGCTTGTCGAACGCATCGGTAGACGGCATGGACACCACGCGCGCTTTCACGCCTTCGGCAGTCAGTTTGTCCCAGGCGGCGACAGCCAGTTCCACTTCAGAACCGGTTGCGATGAAGATCAGCTCAGGCTGGCCTGCGCAATCTTTCAGCACATAACCACCGCGCGCGATGTTCGCCAGCTGCTCTGGCGTACGATCCTGCTGAGCCAGGTTCTGACGGGAGAGGATCAGCGCGGTTGGGCCGTCCTGACGCTCAACACCGTATTTCCACGCCACAGCGGACTCAACCTGGTCACATGGACGCCATGTGCTCATGTTCGGGGTCACACGCAGGGAAGCCACCTGCTCTACCGGCTGGTGAGTTGGACCATCTTCGCCCAGACCGATGGAGTCGTGGGTATAGACCATCACCTGACGCTGTTTCATCAGCGCAGCCATACGCACGGCGTTACGTGCATATTCCACGAACATCAGGAAGGTAGAGGTGTACGGCAGGAAACCACCGTGCAGCGCGATACCGTTCGCGATCGCCGTCATACCGAATTCACGTACACCGTAATGGATGTAGTTACCGGCAGTATCTTCGTTGATTGGCTTAGAGCCAGACCACAGGGTCAGGTTAGACGGAGCCAGGTCAGCGGAGCCGCCAAGGAATTCCGGAAGCAGAGGACCGAACGCTTCGATCGCGTTCTGAGACGCTTTACGGCTGGCGATTTTTGATGGGTTCGCCTGCAGTTTAGCAATGAACTCGTTCGCTTTCGCGTCGAAGTCAGACGGCATGTCACCTTTCATACGACGGGTGAATTCAGCCGCTTCCTGCGGGAAGGCTTTCGCGTACGCAGCAAACTTCTCGTTCCATGCCGCTTCTTTGGCCTGACCGGCTTCTTTTGCATCCCACTGCGCATAAATGTCAGAAGGGATTTCGAATGCAGGGTGTTTCCAGCCCAGCGCTTCACGGGTCAGCGCGATTTCCGCGTCGCCCAGTGGCGCACCGTGGGAGTCGTGAGTACCCGCTTTGTTCGGTGAACCAAAGCCGATGATGGTTTTGCACATCAGCAGGGATGGTTTGTCAGTGACAGCGCGCGCTTCTTCTACCGCACGTTTAATCGAGTCAGCATCGTGGCCATCAACGCCACGCACCACGTGCCAGCCGTAGGCTTCGAAACGTTTAGCGGTGTCATCAGTGAACCAGCCTTCAACGTGACCGTCGATGGAGATGCCGTTGTCGTCATAGAACGCAACCAGTTTGCCCAGCTTCAGGGTACCTGCCAGAGAGCACACTTCGTGAGAAATGCCTTCCATCATGCAGCCGTCACCCATGAACGCATAGGTGAAGTGGTCAACGATGTCATGACCAGGACGGTTGAACTGCGCCGCCAGGGTTTTCTCAGCAATCGCCATACCCACTGCGTTAGCAATACCCTGCCCCAGTGGGCCGGTGGTGGTTTCTACGCCAGCGGTGTAACCCACTTCCGGGTGACCTGGTGTTTTGGAGTGCAGCTGACGGAAGTTTTTCAGCTCTTCGATAGGCAGATCGTAGCCTGTGAGATGCAGCAGGCTATAAATCAGCATAGAGCCGTGGCCGTTAGACAGTACGAAACGGTCGCGGTCAGCCCATGACGGGTTCTGCGGGTTGTGGTTCAGGAAATCACGCCACAGGACTTCGGCGATATCAGCCATACCCATAGGGGCCCCTGGGTGGCCGGATTTGGCTTTCTGTACTGCGTCCATGCTCAGCGCACGAATAGCATTAGCAAGCTCTTTACGTGAGGACATTTTAACTCCAGATCGGACTGTTAAAGGCCATGCCCTTGACGACAGCGCGTTTTGGGCTACGCCGGAAAAAAGTGCCAACAATGTAACCCAAGCGGCATGCCATGTACATGGACCATTCTTTTGCAGCTTAAGAAATCTCTGGATCATGCTCGCATGTTGCGCAATCTGCTCGCCCGGCCTCGTCGATATTCCTTATACTTAGCCCGAGTCCGGCTTCGCTGCCGGTGCACTTTTCAGATTTTATTCAGATTAACGAGTACGGAAGCAACCTCATGAAAATGCGTGCAATAGTGCTGGCCCTGGGTACAACGCTCCTGCTGAGCGGCTGTCAGAATATGGATTCTAACGGTCTGATGACGTCAGGCGCAGAAGCCTTTCAGGCCTATTCCCTGAGCGATGCGCAGGTTAAAGCGCTGAGCGACCAGGCCTGTAAAGATATGGACGGAAAAGCCACCCTCGCGCCGGCTAACAGTACCTACACGCAGCGTCTGAATAAGATTGCTTCCGCGCTGGGCGATAACATCAACGGCCAGCCGGTGAATTATAAGGTTTACATGGCGAAAGACGTGAACGCGTTCGCCATGGCGAACGGCTGTATCCGCGTCTATAGCGGGCTTATGGACATGATGAATGACAATGAAGTCGAAGCGGTTATCGGCCATGAGATGGGCCACGTTGCGCTCGGCCACGTTAAGAAAGGGATGCAGGTTGCCCTGGGCACCAATGCCATTCGCGCAGCGGCGGCCTCAGCGGGCGGTATCGTTGGCAGCCTGTCACAGTCACAACTGGGCGATGTCGGTGAAAAACTGGTTAACTCCCAGTTCTCACAGCGCCAGGAGTCCGAAGCGGATGACTACTCCTACGATCTGTTGCGCAAACGCGGGATTAATCCTTCCGGTTTAGCCACCAGCTTTGAAAAACTGGCCAAACTGGAAGCGGGACGCCAAAGCTCCATGTTTGACGATCATCCGGCCTCAGAAGAACGCGCACAGCATATTCGCGACCGTATGGCAGCAGACGGAATTAAATAATTTTGGAAGGAGGCAAATTTGCCTCCTTTTTATTTCGCATGAATTGTCAACTTAACCGCACGTATCGGTAACGCCCTCCAGAAGCCCCGCCAAATCAGCTTTACCCATTGAAATCTTTGGTCACATTATTATTGCAAACGTTAATCTTTCCGGTAATTATCACGTCCGCAGTCATTCAAATTAATATATCCATACAGAGACGTTCCCTCCGTGAAAAAAGAATTATCATTAGTTGCTTTAAGCTTATTTGCCGCATTACCCGCCGCTGCAAGCCAGCAATCCGACAGCCAGGGTTTTATTAACGACAGCCATTTGAACCTGTTTTCACGTAATGCGTATATCAGCCGTGATTACCATCAGGGCCAGCAGGATAAAGCCGAATGGGGCCAGGGCATCATCGCGACCTTTGAATCCGGCTATACCGAAGGCGTGGTGGGCTTTGGGGTCGATGGCATCGCGCAATACGGCGTGCGTCTGGACGGTGGTCGCGGCAAGAGCGGCGCGGGCGGCATCGACTTCTTTAAACAGGAAGACGACGGCCGGGCGAAATCCGATCTGGCAAAGTTTGGAGCAACCGCAAAAATGCGCTTTTCAAACACCGTACTGAGCTACGGTAATCAGCGCCCTGAGCTGCCCATCGTTAATGCCGACAGCTCCCGCCTGCTGTTTGAAAGCTACACCGGCGCTATGTTGACCTCAAAAGAGATCGACGGTCTGGAAATCAACGCCGGTTACTTCACCGACGAGCAGCGTAAAAGCGATGACCGCCACGACAGCGGGCTGAAGAGCCTCTCCTTCGGCGGTGCAAGCTACCAGTTCAACGACCAGTTCAGCGGCGCGCTGTACGCCTCGCATAATGAAGAGGTGATGAACAAGCAGTATCTGGGCCTGAACTTCAAACAGCCGTTCAGCACCGGGCAGCAGCTGGTGCTCGACTTCAACGGCTATAACTCCCGTCTGGATCAGCGTTACGCTGACAGCCTCAACACGGGCCGCAGCAACACCATCTGGAGCCTGGCGGCAAGCTATATCTGGGATATTCACACGTTTAAACTGGCGTACCAGCAGAGCAGCGGCAGCACTGGCTACAACTACGGTGGCTACCGCGACCAGGGCGGCGTGGGTGACGGTGGCAACACCATCTGGCTGGCGAACTCCTACTGGTCTGATTTCAACGGAGAAGACGAGCGTTCATGGCAGGCTTCTTACGGTCTGGATTTCGCGGGGCTCGGCCTGCCGGGTCTGAGCTGGACCACCGCCTACGTGCGTGGCGACAACATCAAAACGTCTGAAACCAGCAACGGCAAAGAGCACGAGTGGTTTAACCAGATCCAGTACCAGGTGCAGGATGGCCCGGCGAAGGATCTTAAACTCAAACTGCGTTACTCCGTCCTGCGCGTCTCCAGCAACGCCAGCGATTACAACGTCGGTGGGGACGAGATCCGCGCTTACGTGGAGTACCCGTTTAACGTGTTCTGATGAAAAAAACCTCTCCGTGGAGAGGTTTTTTTACGCCACGAGGGGCTGGCTTATTCGCCTTTTTTCTCTGCCTGGATGTAGAGCATTTCCAGCGCCAGAGTCGCTGCAGCCAGCGCAGTGATCTCGGACTGGTCATAGGCAGGGGCCACTTCCACCACGTCCATCCCGACAATGTTCAGATCCTTCAGGCCGCGCACCAGTTTAATCGCACGGTCTGAGGTCAGGCCGCCGATCACCGGCGTACCGGTACCCGGCGCAAATGCCGGATCCAGGCAGTCAATGTCGAAGGTCAGATAGACAGGCATATCACCCACGATCTGTTTCACCTGCGCGATGATGTCATCCACGCCGCGATCGTTAACCTGGCAAGCATCCAGCACGGTGAAGCCGTTGTCTTTGTCGAACTCGGTACGGATACCGATCTGCACGGAGTGGTTCGGGTCGATCAGACCTTCGTTTGGCGCGGTGAAGAACATGGTGCCGTGGTCAAACTCGCAGCCGTTCGCGTAGGTGTCGGTATGCGCATCGAAGTGCACCAGCGCCATTTTACCGAAGTGCTTCGCGTGAGCGCGCAGCAGCGGCAGGGTCACGAAGTGGTCGCCACCGAAGGAGAGCATGCGCTTACCGGCAGCCAGCAGCTTCTCGGCATGGGCCTGCAGCTTCTCGCTCATCTCACGCGCGTCACCGAAGGCGTACACCAGGTCACCGCAGTCCACCACGTTCAGGCGCTCACGCATGTCGAAGTTCCACGGGAAGCGGTTATGCTCCCAGGCCAGGTTAGTGGAAACCTGACGGATTGCTGCCGGGCCGTGACGACCACCCGCGCGACCAGAAGTGGCCATATCGAACGGCACACCGGTGATGACCCAGTCAGCGTCGCTGTCGTACGGCTGGAAGTTCATCGGAAGGCGTAAAAAACCAAACGCGTTAGATACCAGAGAGTTATCGTACTGATGACCTAAAGTGCTCATGTCCTGACCTCATTCAAAGTCTATGTAAAAAAAATCCCCTCCGCGTCGTTAAACCCGACGAGGAAGGGATTGATTCGTAAATCGCTAATTGGGGCGAATTATCGCCGGTAATGCATACGGGTTCAAGTGAGTATAGCATTCTGCCGGATGACGGCTTCGCCTTATCCGGCCTGCAGTCGTAGGCCCGGTAAGCGCAGCGCCACCGGGCATCAGCGACTACTCATCTTCCAGGTAGGTATACCCGTACAGACCCGCTTCAAACTCTTCCAGGAACTGCTGCTGCAGCGCATCGTCCAGACCGGTGTTTTTCACCTGATCGCGGAACTGGGTCAGCAGCGTTTTCGGATCCAACTGCACATATTCCAGCATGTCCGCCACGGTGTCCCCTTCGTCGGACAGCTCAACTTCCACGCTGCCGTCAGGGAAGACAAACACGTCAACCGCTTCGGTATCACCGAACAGGTTGTGCATGTTGCCGAGGATCTCCTGATACGCCCCGACCATAAAGAAGCCCAGCATTGGCGGGTTCTCAGGGTCATATTCCGGCATTGGCATCGTCGTGGCGATACCGTCGCCATCTACGTAGTGGTCGATAGCGCCGTCAGAGTCGCAGGTAATATCCAGCAGCACCGCACGACGTTCCGGAGCATGATTCAGCCCTTCCAGCGGCAGAACCGGGAACAGCTGATCGATACCCCAGGCATCCGGCATCGACTGGAACAGCGAGAAGTTGACGTAAATCTTGTCCGCCATACGTTCCTGCAGCTCGTCGATAATCGGACGGTGCGCACGGTTGCTCGGATCGAGCTGCTTCTGCACTTCGTGGCACATGTTCAGATAGAGCTGCTCTGCCCACGCACGCTCCTGCAGGCTAAAGGTGCCTGAAGAGTAGCCGACGTGGATATCGTGCAGATCCATCTGGCTGTCGTGCAGCCATTCGCGCAGGGAACGACGCGTGCCCGGCTCGTGCATCTCCTGCCAGGTTTCCCACATGCTTTGCAGGGAACGCGGAGCATCCTCTGCCGGCGGCGTCGCTTCGGTGGTTTCGCTGCGCTCAACGCCAATGATATTCGAGACCAGCACGGTATGGTGCGCCGTAACGGCACGTCCGGATTCGGTGATCACCGTCGGGTGCGGCAGGCCATGCTCTTCACAGGCATCGCCAATCGCCCAGATAATGTTGTTGGCGTATTCGTTCAGGCCGTAGTTCACGGAGCAGTCGGACTGCGAGCGGGTACCTTCATAGTCCACGCCCAGGCCGCCGCCCACGTCAAAGCACTGAATATTGACGCCAAGCTTATGCAGCTCAACGTAGAAACGCGCTGATTCACGCACGCCGGTGGCGATATCGCGAATGTTGGCCATCTGCGAGCCGAGGTGGAAGTGCAGCAGCTGAATGCTGTCCAGACGACCGCGCTCGCGGAGAATTTCTACCAGCTGCAGCACCTGGTTGGCCGCCAGGCCGAACTTGGATTTTTCGCCACCGGAGGACTGCCATTTACCGGACCCCTGGGAGGCCAGACGCGCACGCACGCCAAGACGTGGCACCACGTTCAGACGCTCGGCCTCTTCCAGCACGATCGCGATTTCGGTCATCTTCTCGATAACCAGATAGACCTTGTGGCCCATCTTCTCGCCAATCAGCGCCAGACGAATATATTCACGGTCCTTATAACCGTTACAGACGATCACCGAACGGGTCATGCCCGCATGCGCCAGCACGGCCATCAGCTCTGCCTTGGAGCCCGCTTCCAGACCCAGCGGTTCACCGGAGTGGATCAGGGATTCAATCACGCGGCGGTGCTGGTTCACCTTGATCGGGTAAACCAGGAAGTAGTCGCCTTTATAGCCGTAAGATTCACGCGCACGCTTGAACGCGGCGTTAATCGAACGCAGGCGGTGTTGCAGGATCTGCGGGAAGCAGAACAGTGCAGGCAAACGCTGGCCCTGTGCTTCGCGGGCTTTTACCAGTTTGGCAAGATCCACGCGCGCTTCAGGGACGTCGGGATCCGGGCAGACGCTAATGTGGCCCAGTTCGTTGACGTCGTAGTAGTTATTGCCCCACCAGGCAATATTGTAAGTGCGCAGCATCTTGCTGGCTTCCTGGGAGCTCATCGCAACCTCCTGCATAGAACGTAGTACACCCTGTTCGCCCGCTGACGAAGGCGAAAAAGAAGACATGTCGTCAGACATAGCGAACCTCAACTCTTTGTATTAAGTGTAAAACAGTTGACTACTATCGCAGCGTTATACGGCGATAACAACCCATAAACGGCTCCGTTTCCCAGCAGAGTATGCTGAAATCCAGACCGTGCGACCGGTTTCTTATTCATATCATTGTAAAACACGTATCCGAACTCTGTATGACAAGGTTCGGCGAAACCACGAGAAAACTCTTGTATTAACAAGAGCGCCCTTGTTCAGTTTTCACAAAGCGTGACCGGCCCTGGAATCCTGAGAAGCGCCGAGATGGGTATAACATCGGCAGGTTTGCAGACTAGAAATGCGGGTTGCGGGAATCAAATGCGCGCCAGAACGGCTGCGCTGAATTAGCGAAAAACGATGGTTCATTATCTCGTATCACCTCCACGGCCGCCTCTGCTGAAACGGACCACAAGCCAAAGCTAAAAGTTCACTGCTTAACCCGGCTGGAAGTGGCGACACGATGAATCCATCGAGCGCTTTTTTTGTATGAGCCGCGCGCCGCGTTTTATACCGAGAAGGGGGCTAAAAAGCAAAACAAAAATGCGCGTGTTGCCAGTACCGTCAGGAAAAATTTCCAGCGCTGTTTTCAACTCAGTGAGAGGTGAGTCAAAAAAAACTGGAAATCGGGCGAAGAAGTGACCTAAAATAGCCATCCAGATGTTAATCCATCTATACTGATTAACACTCATACTGCCAGTGTCAAAAACCTGCAGGCCTTGGTAGAATTATCTCCTTTGGCTATTCCACACAGCAGCTTGAGCTAACCAAATTCCTCTTAGGTGAAATAAAACATGGCAAAACACCTGTTTACGTCCGAGTCCGTATCAGAAGGACATCCTGATAAAATTGCTGACCAAATCTCCGATGCGGTGCTGGATGCGATCCTGGCCCAGGATCCAAAAGCGCGCGTAGCGTGTGAAACCTATGTCAAAACCGGCATGGTTCTGGTTGGCGGTGAGATCACCACCAGCGCATGGGTTGATATCGAAGAGATCACCCGTAACACGGTGCGTGAGATCGGCTATGTGCATTCTGATATGGGCTTTGATGCCAACTCCTGCGCAGTACTGAGCGCGATTGGCAAACAGTCTCCAGACATCAACCAGGGCGTTGACCGTGCCGATCCGCTGGAACAGGGTGCGGGCGACCAGGGCCTGATGTTCGGCTATGCAACCAACGAAACCGACGTGCTGATGCCAGCACCTGTCACCTACGCACACCGTCTGGTGCAGCGTCAGGCTGAAGTACGTAAAAACGGTACCCTGCCGTGGCTGCGTCCGGATGCGAAAAGCCAGGTGACCTTCCAGTACGACGACGGCAAAATCGTCGGTATTGACGCGGTGGTTCTCTCTACCCAGCATTCCGAAGAGATCGATCAGAAATCCCTGCAGGAAGCAGTGATGGAAGAGATCATCAAACCTGTTCTGCCAACTGAATGGCTGAGCAGCGCAACCAAATTCTTCATCAACCCAACCGGACGCTTTGTGATCGGCGGCCCAATGGGTGACTGCGGTCTGACCGGCCGTAAAATCATCGTTGATACCTACGGCGGCATGGCACGTCACGGTGGCGGTGCGTTCTCCGGTAAAGACCCGTCTAAAGTGGACCGTTCTGCGGCGTATGCGGCGCGTTATGTGGCGAAAAACATCGTTGCTGCCGGCCTGGCTGACCGCTGTGAGATTCAGGTTTCCTACGCTATCGGCGTGGCGGAACCCACCTCCATCATGGTTGAAACCTTTGGTACTGAGAAAGTGCCTTCAGAACAGCTGACCCTGTTGGTGCGCGAGTTCTTCGACCTGCGTCCATACGGCCTGATTCAGATGCTGGATCTGCTGCACCCTATCTACAAAGAAACCGCTGCATACGGTCACTTTGGTCGTGAACATTTCCCATGGGAAAAAACCGACAAAGCCGCCCTGCTGCGTGAAGCTGCCGGTCTGAAATAATCGACTGACATCTCTTTTAAAAGGCCAGCCTTCGGGCTGGCCTTTTTTTGTCGGGTGGCGGCTACGCCTTACCCGACCTACGGGTATGAAGCTTTTGTAGGCCAGGTAAGGCGCAGCCGCCACCCGGCTGAAAGGCTCACTATATGGAACCGATTACACCGCAGCGGATGTTTTCCGCTTTCAGAATATTCTCTTTGCATGATCGCCTTTCTTCTGCTGTTACATTCCCTTTCAGTTAAGTCTGAAATGTGCTCTTTCGCGATGCGCATCACCTCATTTACCTCTATATTTTCAAAGCCTTAATTTTATTTACGGTTGCACATTAGTGTAACCGATTACACCAATGTGATTAATCTCACATATTTTTACGGGTCGCTCACCTACCCTTAATATCAATAAAACTGATAACCCAACTGGAGGGCATAATGCCTGACAATAAAAAACAGGGGCGTACGTCCAACAAGGCGATGACTTTCTTCGTCTGTTTCCTCGCCGCCCTGGCAGGATTACTTTTTGGCCTGGATATCGGCGTAATTGCCGGTGCATTACCCTTTATCACTGAAGAGTTCCAGATCAGCGCTCACACCCAGGAGTGGGTGGTCAGCTCCATGATGTTTGGTGCTGCCGTCGGGGCCGTCGGTAGCGGCTGGCTCTCCTTCAAACTTGGACGTAAAAAGAGTCTGATGATCGGCGCGATCCTGTTCGTTGCCGGTTCACTCTTCTCTGCTGCTGCGCCTAACGTTGAAGTGCTGCTGGTTTCCCGCGTGCTGCTCGGTCTGGCCGTGGGCGTGGCGTCCTACACCGCACCGCTTTACCTGTCTGAAATCGCACCGGAAAAGATCCGCGGCAGTATGATCTCGATGTACCAGCTGATGATTACCATCGGTATTTTGGGCGCATACCTTTCCGATACTGCGTTTAGCTACAGCGGCGCATGGCGCTGGATGCTCGGCGTAATCATCATCCCTGCGGTTCTGCTGTTGATTGGCGTCTTCTTCCTGCCGGACAGCCCGCGCTGGTTTGCCGCTAAGCGCCGTTTCGTCGATGCCGAGCGCGTGCTGCTTCGCCTGCGTGATACCAGCGCAGAGGCGAAGAACGAACTGGAAGAGATCCGCGAAAGCCTGAAGGTCAAACAGTCCGGCTGGGCGCTGTTCAAAGAGAACAGTAACTTCCGCCGTGCGGTCTTTCTCGGCGTGCTGTTGCAGGTCATGCAGCAGTTCACCGGGATGAACGTCATCATGTACTACGCGCCAAAAATCTTTGAGCTGGCGGGTTACACCAACACCACCGAGCAGATGTGGGGAACCGTCATCGTGGGTCTGACCAACGTGCTGGCGACCTTTATCGCCATCGGCCTGGTGGACCGCTGGGGACGTAAGCCAACCCTGACGCTGGGCTTCCTGGTGATGGCGGCCGGTATGGGTGTCCTCGGGACCATGATGCATGTGGGCATTCACTCACCAACCGCTCAGTACTTTGCGGTAGGCATGCTGCTGATGTTTATCGTCGGGTTTGCGATGAGCGCCGGTCCGCTGATTTGGGTACTCTGCTCCGAAATTCAGCCGCTGAAAGGGCGTGATTTTGGTATCACCTGCTCTACCGCAACGAACTGGATTGCCAACATGATCGTCGGCGCAACGTTCCTGACCATGCTCAATACTCTGGGTAACGCCAACACCTTCTGGGTTTACGCCGGTCTGAACATCTTCTTTATCGTGCTGACCATCTGGCTGGTTCCAGAAACCAAACATGTGTCGCTGGAACATATTGAACGTAACCTGATGAAAGGTCGTCCTCTGCGCGAAATCGGCGCCCACGACTAATCCTCACGCGGGAGGTGCCCCTTGCACCTCCCCGCTTCGCGCTTTATGCTCTGCCCCTATGAAAGCTCCCCGTCTCCCCATTGCCATCCAGCAAGCCGTCATGCGCAGCCTGCGGGAAAAACTCGCCCAGGCAAACCTCAAGCTCGGGCGCAACTATCCTGAACCTAAGATCGTGTATCAGCAGCGTGGTACCGCGGCCGGTACCGCCTGGCTCGAGTCTTATGAGATCCGCCTTAACCCGGTTCTGATGATGGAAAATCAGCAGGCGTTTATCGATGAAGTGGTACCGCATGAGCTGGCGCACCTGCTGGTGTGGAAGCACTTTGGGCGCGTCGCCCCCCACGGGAAAGAGTGGAAGTGGATGATGGAGGCGGTGCTCGGCGTTCCGGCGCGCCGGACCCATCAGTTTGGGCTGGAATCAGTACGCCGCAATACCTTTCCCTACCGCTGCCAGTGTCAGCAGCACCAGCTTACCGTCCGTCGCCATAATCGCGTGGTGCGCGGCGAAGCGACCTACCGCTGCGTGAAATGCGGTGAACCGCTGGTTGCGGAATAATCACCTGAACTTTCAGGAACTTTCCTGATCTGACTGATTGCATACAGGAACAACATTCGTTACGTTGCGGGCTCGTTTTGACACGGAGTGTAAGATGTCCCGTAATGTTTCTCTCGCGGTCGCCTTTTTGACGACGGCGCTCTCAGGCCACGCGCTGGCTGACGGTATCACCAGTTTCTCTCAGGCCAAAGCGGCCGGTGTAAAGGTTAACGCTGACGTGCCGGGCGATTTCTACTGCGGCTGTAAAATTAACTGGCAGGGTAAAAAAGGGGTCGTTGACCTTGAGTCCTGCGGCTATAAGGTGCGTAAAAACGAAAACCGCGCCAGCCGTATTGAATGGGAACATGTCGTTCCGGCATGGCAGTTTGGCCACCAGCGCCAGTGCTGGCAGGATGGCGGACGTAAAAACTGCGCCAAAGATCCGGTTTATCGCCAGATGGAAAGCGATATGCATAACCTGCAGCCCGCTGTGGGTGAAGTGAATGGCGACCGCGGCAATTTCATGTACAGCCAGTGGAACGGTGGCGAAGGCCAGTACGGCCAGTGTGGAATGAAGGTTGATTTCAAAGAGAAAGTCGCCGAGCCTCCTGCCCGCGCGCGCGGCAGTATTGCCCGCACCTACTTCTATATGCGTGACCGTTACGACCTCAACCTTTCCCGCCAGCAGACGCAGCTGTTCAACGCCTGGGACAAGCAATACCCGGTGACGGAGTGGGAGTGCCAGCGCGACGAACGCATCGCCAGGGTTCAGGGGAATCATAACCCTTACGTCCAGCGGGCTTGCCAGGCGCAAAAGAGCTAACCTACACTAGCGGCAATTTGCTTACATCGTATGACACACGGAATTTCTGACTATGCGCATTCCCCGCATTTACCATCCTGAACTGATTACCGCAGGCCGAGAAATCGCCCTGTCTGATGACGCCGCCAACCACGTTGGTCGCGTGCTGCGCATGGGCGCAGGTCAGGCCATTCAGCTGTTCGATGGCTCAAACCAGGTTTTCGACGCGGAAATTACGCGGTCCGATAAAAAAAGCGTGCACGTTAACGTGCTGCATGGCGAGGTGGATGATCGCGAATCACCGCTGCACATTCATCTGGGCCAGGTGATGTCGCGCGGGGAAAAGATGGAGTTCACCATTCAGAAATCCATTGAACTCGGTGTAAGCCTCATTACGCCACTTTTTTCTGAGCGCTGTGGCGTTAAACTGGATGCGGAACGTCTGAACAAGAAGATCCAGCAGTGGCAGAAAATTGCCATTGCGGCTTGTGAACAGTGTGGCCGTAACCGTATTCCGGAGATCCGCCCGGCGATGGATCTGGAGGCGTGGTGTGCAGAAGAGGACAGTGGGCTGAAGCTCAATCTTCATCCGCGCGCCAGCGCCAGCATCAATACGCTGCCCTTGCCCGTCGAGCGCGTACGCCTGCTGATTGGTCCCGAAGGTGGGCTTTCGGCGGATGAAATCGCGATGACGGCACGTTACCAGTTTACTGATATTCTGTTGGGACCTCGCGTTCTGCGCACTGAGACAACGGCACTCACGGCCATTACCGCGCTACAGGTACGGTTTGGCGATCTGGGTTGACGCATATTGGAGAGAAAGATGATCAAGCTCGGCATCGTGATGGACCCCATCGCAAACATTAACATCAAGAAAGATTCCAGCTTCGCTATGCTGCTGGAAGCGCAGCGTCGCGGCTATGAACTCCATTATATGGAGATGAACGATCTTTACCTGATCAACGGTGAAGCCCGGGCGCGCACCCGCATCGTTAACGTCGAGCAGAACTACGACAAATGGTACGAATTCGGCACAGAGCAGGACATCGCGCTTGCCGATCTCAACGTCATTCTGATGCGTAAAGATCCGCCATTCGACACCGAATATATCTACTGCACCTATATCCTTGAACGTGCAGAGGAGAAAGGGACGCTGATCGTCAACAAACCGCAGAGCCTGCGCGACTGTAATGAAAAACTCTACACCGCCTGGTTCTCTGACCTGACGCCTGAAACGCTGGTGACCCGCAGCAAAACCCAGTTGAAGGAATTCTGGCAGAAGCACGGTGATATCATCATGAAGCCGCTGGACGGCATGGGCGGCGCGTCGATTTTCCGCGTGAAAGAAGGCGATCCGAACATTGGCGTGATTGCCGAAACCCTGACCGAGCTGGGTACCCGTTACTGCATGGCGCAGAACTATATTCCGGCGATCAAAGACGGCGACAAACGCGTGCTGGTGGTGGATGGCGAACCGGTGCCGTACTGCCTGGCACGTATCCCGCAGGGTGGCGAAACCCGCGGTAACCTGGCCGCGGGTGGCCGCGGCGAGCCGCGCCCGCTGACCGAAAGTGACTGGGAAATTGCCCGCCGCGTCGGTCCAACCCTTAAGGCGAAGGGGCTTATCTTCGTTGGCCTGGATATCATCGGCGATCGTCTGACTGAAGTGAACGTCACCAGCCCCACCTGCATTCGTGAAATTGAAGCGGAATTCCCGGTCTCGATCACCGGAATGCTGATGGACGCCATCGAAAAACGCCTGCAGAAATAACCCACCAATGAGTGACAGCGCCCGGGTTTCTCCGCATACTGGTCGCTGTCGCTTTTTAAACCAGGAAACAGTACCTCTGACAATGAATTTACAGCATCACTTTCTTATTGCCATGCCTGCTCTCCAGGACCCGATTTTTCGCCGCGCTGTGGTGTATATCTGTGAATACAATGAAGACGGCGCGATGGGCATTATCATCAACAAACCGCTGGAAAATCTTCAGGTTGAAGGGATTCTGGACAAGCTGAAAATCCCGGCTGAAGCGCGCTTGCCGGAAATCCGGCTGGATAAACCCGTGATGCTGGGTGGACCTCTTGCAGAAGATCGCGGTTTTATTCTTCATACGCCGCCGGTATTCGCTTCCAGTATTCGCATTTCGGATAACACCGTCATCACCACCTCGCGCGACGTGCTTGAAACGCTGGGCACCGCTGAGCAGCCTTCAGAAGTGCTGGTGGCGCTGGGCTATTCCTCGTGGGAAAAAGGCCAGCTTGAGCAAGAGATCCTCGATAACGCCTGGCTCACCGCCCCTGCGGACATGAATATTCTGTTTAAAACCCCTATCGCCGATCGCTGGCGTGACGCGGCGAAACTGATTGGCATTGATATTTTGACCATGCCTGGCGTAGCGGGGCACGCCTGATGAGCGGAACACTTCTGGCCTTTGATTTTGGCACCAAAAGCATTGGCGTCGCCGTGGGTCAGCGCATTACCGGCACCGCACGTCCGCTGACGGCCCTGAAGGCCAACGACGGCACGCCAGACTGGAATCTCATTGAACGTCTGCTTAAAGAGTGGCAACCGGATGACGTGATTGTTGGGCTGCCGCTCAACATGGATGGAACAGAACAGCCGCTTACCGCCAGGGCGCGTAAATTTGCCAATAAAATCCACGGTCGCTTTGGCGTTTCCGTGAAGCTTCACGACGAGCGTCTCAGCACTGTCGAAGCACGTGCGGGTCTGTTTGAACACGGCGGCTTCAGGGCGCTCAACAAAGGCAGCGTGGACTCCGCTTCTGCCGTCATCATCCTCGAAAGCTATTTCGAACAGGGCTTCTGAGCAAGGGGCCTACAGCCGCCCCTGCGCCCGTCTCTCCGCCAGGCTCTGGTCAAAGTTCTGCATGCCCGCCTGCTGACCGGTTTGAATGATGCCGGGCAGTTGCCACGTTTTTCCTTCGCGAATCAGATTCGCCGCCGCAGCGGTATTCACCAGCAGTTCATACAGCGCGACGCGTCCATCCTGGAGATCGGGAACCAGCCTCTGCGCCAGCACCGCCCGCAGGCTGCCGGCCAGCTGGTTGCGCACCGGATCTTTCTCCTGCGCCGGAAACGTATCGACCAGCCGTTCAATCGCCTGCGATGCCCCGCGCGTATGCAGCGTCGCCAGCACCAGATGCCCGGTTTCCGCCGCCGTCAGCGCCAGGCGGATCGTCTCGCTGTCGCGCAGTTCCCCCAGCAGGATCACGTCCGGATCCTCGCGTAACGCACCGCGCAGTGCTTCCGCAAATGACGGCGTGTGCTGGCCTATCTCCCGCTGCTGTATCAGGCAGCGTTCACTCTGGTAGATAAACTCCACCGGGTCTTCAAGCGTGAGGATATGGCCGTCGGTATGATGGTTGAGAAAATCGACCATCGCAGCGAGCGTAGTGGATTTGCCGCTACCGGTTGCCCCCGTCACCAGAATCAACCCGGCATCATTGGATAACAGTTCCGAAGTGGCCCGCGGCACGCCCAACGAAGCGAGTTGCGGACAGGTTCGCGGCAACAGCCGAAGCGTCACGGAGACACCTCTCATCTGCCTGAAGGCACTGCCGCGCAGACGCTGGCCCCCCGCTACCGTCACCGCAAAATCCACCTGCCCGTTTGCCCACCATATTCCTTGCTGCTCGTCGTTGAGCCACGCTTTTAGCAACGCTTCAACGTCCGGAGGCGGAAACGGTGCCAGCTCAAGACGGCCTGTTCTGCGCCAGCGGGGTGGCGAATCACTGCACAGGTGTAGATCGGAGACGTTATGCTTTACACTAAGGGCCACAATTTCTTCCACATCCATAGACTACTCCTCGGAAAATGAACGACATTGCGCATAACCTGGCACAGGTCCGGGACAAAATCTCAGCCGCCGCAACGCGTTGCGGCCGTGCTTCAGAAGAAA
>NZ_JAIWJZ010000241.1:0-347 GCF_020216105.1 Enterobacter sp. K16B | reverse complement strand
CAGCATTGCTGAAAAGCACCATGTGCCTAGAGCCCATGTTGCAATTGCATGGTTGTTATCAAAAAAGGTCATCACAGCCCCGATCATTGGCGCGACCAAACCAGAACATCTTTCCACGGCTATCAGCGCACTGGACTTTTCACTTAGCGATGCTGAAATCACGGAACTCGAGGCACTCTATCTGCCGCACCCCGTCGACGGGATCATTCCCCCGCTTCCGGATACTCCCCCTTCCCTCACGCCGCCTTCAGCAATACAGAACCGTTAACACCCTTCCCTGACCCGGCGTTGCCGGGTCTCATAATTTTCAAGAATAACGAAGCACAACGTGTTCAGTGAGAGGCGAT
>NZ_JAIWJZ010000240.1:0-315 GCF_020216105.1 Enterobacter sp. K16B | reverse complement strand
TGTGGGGTCTCCCCATGTGAGAGTAGGGAACTGCCAGGCATCAAATTAGAAGAACCCCGTACCGTAAGGTGCGGGGTTTTTTGCTTTGGGCGGTCTTAACACATGCCGGATGACGGCTTCGCCTTATCCGGCCGACGAAACCTGCCGGCCCGGTAAGCGCAGCGCCACCGGGTATGGATCGCACAGCAAAGAGAAACAAGAATACTAAAGAAGGGATTTATAAACGCAGAAAAGCAAAAACCCAGC
Organism: Enterobacter sp. K16B; assembly: GCF_020216105.1. Lineage (NCBI taxonomy): Bacteria > Pseudomonadati > Pseudomonadota > Gammaproteobacteria > Enterobacterales > Enterobacteriaceae > Enterobacter > Enterobacter sp. K16B. Next base: position 69 of record NZ_JAIWJZ010000240.1, on the reverse strand, counting down.
CATAGGCTGGGTTCTTTAAATAGTGGTGCCCGGACTCGGAATCGAACCAAGGACACGGGGATTTTCAAT
>NZ_JAIWJZ010000239.1:0-237 GCF_020216105.1 Enterobacter sp. K16B | reverse complement strand
ACCAATTGATTAAAAGTCAACTGCTCTACCAACTGAGCTAACGACCCATTCGGGTGCTGACTTCGAAGATTTTACTCGGTTCCACTTTGAAGTGGTGGGTCGTGCAGGATTCGAACCTGCGACCAATTGATTAAAAGTCAACTGCTCTACCAACTGAGCTAACGACCCCTTGCGGGATTTTTTCTTCGAAGTGGTGGGTCGTGCAGGATTCGAACCTGCGACCAATTGATTAAAAGT
>NZ_JAIWJZ010000004.1:0-17010 GCF_020216105.1 Enterobacter sp. K16B | reverse complement strand
GCGTCCCGTCGCTTTTACCGCCGCCACGAATTCCGGGTTATCCCAGGCATTGATCTCACCATTACGGGCAACATACTTTGCATGCGGCGCATTGGCGTGGATCTCCGGTATAAGCGGTCCGTTAGGCCCTTGTGGGACAGACGCCGTGGTAATCACGGGGATCTTCGCCAGGGTAGCGATTTTAGCCAGCGCTGCCGCACGGGCACGCAGTTCCGGCATTGGCATATCCCCAACAGTCTGGAACAGACCACTCTGGTGGTCGATAAGCAGCATCACCGCATCGTTTCCGTCAAGGACTGGGCGAGTTCCATTAAAATTGGCTGGTGTCGACATGTTCTTTTCCTGTATTACGATCGGATCTGGCCAGTGCGGCCGGAGTTGAAGTAATTAGCTTATATTCAGCGCTAATATCCTGATAGATAGTGAAAGTTCTAAAAATAGAACAATGAGGGTTATGCAGGAACTCAACAATTTTGTCTGGTGTGTGTAAATGGTCGACTACGGTGATTTGCTGCGTGAGAAGAGCCTGGTGGATTGTCTTACAGAAGAGTATGCGAAGAGGCCAGAAGCGTAATGGTTTCCTCTTACCAGGAGAGAACCGCTGTGTTTAAAGTCAACGGTCACTAATCACTTTCCGTTGACTTTAAACATGCAAGGCTGAGGATGTACTTTACTTCTTACTGATCTTATCCAGATACCCCATCACAAACGCCGACAGTACAAACGTCAGATGGATAATCACATACCACATCAGTTTGTTATCCGGGACGTTCTTTGCGTCCATAAACACGCGTAACAGGTGGATAGAGGAGATCGCCACAATCGAGGCGGCCACTTTATTCTTCAACGACGAGGCATCCATTTTGCCCAGCCAGTTCAGTTTTTCTTTTCGCTCATCGATATCCAGCTGAGAGACGAAATTTTCATAGCCGGAGAACATCACCATCACCAGCAGTCCCCCCACCAGCGTCATGTCCACAAGCGACAGCAGAACCAGAATTAAATCTGCTTCGGCGATGGAAAAAATGTTCGGCAGAACATGCAGGATTTCCTGAAAGAACTTAATCGTCAGCGCGATAAGGGCCAGCGAAAGGCCAAAATAGACGGGGGCCAGTATCCAGCGAGAGGCGTACATGGCATTTTCAAAAAAGCGTTCCATAAAGTCCTGTTTGCAAAAGAAACCAGCGCCCAGTATAGCTCAACGGCGCTGACTGTTTGCAATAGCTAACCAGAACGTCACTCAGACGTTGTCGGGGTTAACCTCAGGACGGGCATATTCCGGCCAGACCAGCGCCACCAGCTCCGGGTAGGCTTCCAGACTGAACTCACGAAAACACTGGCGCAAATTTAATACGTCCAGGTCGGAATAAGAGACCTTCTCACCGTTAAGGCAGCGCTTTTTGATATTGTCGTAATATTTATACACGGCTGAATTGAGGTCGCTACAGCGACGTTGGGCCTCAAACAGTCCGGGCGTGTCATTAATTTCCGACATTTTCATACGCTTAATTGTTGCGTGTAAAAAATCGATATATTCATGGTTGACCCGCCAGTACCAGACAGGCGTAACGGAGTTCATCAAAACAGAGAAATGGTCTTCACCTTCCTCTTTTGTCATGCGTTCCGGTTGCGGGGGTTCACTGGTGTCGTTCGACACTTTCGTTTTATTGAACTCCTGCATCAATAAAAGAACACCAGCGGTCAGTAATAGTAATGTGATGACCGTAAAAAAGATGCTGTTCATGGGTTGGCTCCATTTTTTTTGATTTTAAATTTGCCTCATGATATTGTCAACGAATCTCACGCCTTTACCAACCCCACCCTGTTGAAATTAAAGGAAATTAAAAATGCTGCCCGACTATCTCGTCCCGGCTAAGTACCACATTACGCCTGTGGAACAGCAACCGATGGAAGCAGAAAAAGAGGCCAGTTTCACTCAGGGGAAAAGAAAGCTCTCTGATTTCGAGCCTGATATATTAATTGGTGTTTCCGACAGCGGCAAATCCCGTAATATGTTGCTGGAAGAGCACGATCGCCATATAAAAGACCGCTTATTTCGTGCCATGAAAATTGAAGCCTTCGTCCATCTGCTGAATGATCTGCAGGCCGAAGGTGAAATAGATGCCCAAAAATTAAGCCAGATAATGGCCGAGAAAACCAAAGCAATTAATGAAGCGGGCAATGAAATTTGGCTTAATCTAATTACACGCGAAAAAAACAACCCTATTTTTTATACCCTGGGGGAAGATTAACGTGAAAGAAATTAAGAACAATGACGTTTATTTGACTTTAGATGATAAAAAAAGTGATGAATTTATCTTAAAGCAAAATCTCGATGCACTGAGAAAATCAAAAAATGACGAGATGACGCGTATTACGCAAGACCTGGTCTCGATCCCGGCGGCACTGGTTCGACTGAAATGGCAGAACCGGCGCGATATTTATCCGTTACAGGTAAAGGAAGAGATTTACGGTGCAGTGATGAATGCCATTATCGAACAGCGACCGGAGCTCAAAGAGAAGCTTCTGGGACGCCTTGAAGCCAACTATCAGTATCTGCTTGCCAGAGAAATCGCCACCCTGCGCCTGACGCGTAAACTGGCAGACGGCGAGTACCGCACCTCAAACGTGACCTGCGTTGCACTTGATGAGGACGCGCTGGCATCTGGCAGCAGCGCCCCCACCGAACCACCACGCTAATTAAATCTGAATACGGCAATCGCCTCTTTTAACTGACTTGTCTGCTGCCGCTGTGCTTCAGCCACCTGCAGGGTCTGCGCAACGTGGCGCACATTCTCCTGTACGCTGGCATCAATGCTGGCAATGCTGTCGTTCATTTGTGCAATGCTCGCCCGCTGCTGCTCACTCATCTGTGAGAGCTCTTCCAGCAAAGAGCGAAGCCCTTCGATACTCTCAATGATCAACTTCATCGTTAGCCCGGCGTGCTCAACCTGCTCGACCCCGTGCTGAGTGGTCGCCTGCGCCGCCGTCAGCAGCTGGCGGATCTCTTTTGCGGCCTCTTCGCTACGTTGCGCCAGGACGCGCACTTCGGAGGCGACCACCGCGAAACCTTTGCCATGTTCGCCCGCTCTGGCAGCCTCGACCGAGGCGTTAAGCGACAAAATATTGGTCTGGAAGGCAATGCCGTCGATCAGTTCCAGAATGGCGTAAATGCGCTGCGACTCCTCGCGAATCTGCTCCATTGCCGCCATCGCCTGCCGTACGTTATTCCCGCCCTGCTCCGCCACGTGGCTGGTGCTGAATGCCACCTCTCTGACCTGGCTGGCTTTTTCACTGGTCAGGGTGGCGACAGCCCGTAGCTGTTCCATCGCGCTGGCCGCCGTTGCCAGCGAGTTTGCCTGGTGATCGGTACGCTCTGACAGCGCACTGTTACGCTGGCCTAATGTGCGGGAGGCTTCCAGCAGCTGGCCAATATTGACGCTGACCTGCTCAAGCGTGGCGCGCATGGTGCCCAGCGTCAGGCTAAAGGTACGGGCGAAGGGCGACCCGGCGGGCGCGGCATCGACGGCGAGCGTCAGATACCCCGGCTCGCGGTTAATGACCCCGGCGAGTGCGGCCACCTCGCTCGCCGAGCGGGCGTCCTGCTCCATGCGCACCGCCAGCAGGATCAGGATCGCCGTCTGGACTACCACAAACAGGGCGTGAAAAAGCACCATATGAAAACCAGTGTGCATAAACACCACCACGCCATACAGGTCGTGCTCCTGCAAATAGTTAAAGACCAGATGGTGTATGGCGATGACCGCAGCCCCCATCAACAGCGGTCGCCAGTCGCGCCAGGCAAGCAGCGCGGAGAGGAGGACAAAAACAGAGAAGTGATATTCGGTTTCCCCGTGCCCCAGATGGATCAGCAGCGCGGAAAAGGCCATCAGCACAAACGCCGAGCTCAGACGAAGCAGCAGCGCACCGGGAAACAGCAGGGTTAGCACCGACGATAAACACGCCAGCGCAGTCGCCACGATGGCACCCTGCACCACATTCTCATTGAGATAGCCCACGGCCAGTGAGATGCCCCATAGTGACCAGATGAGCACCAGTATTAGCCTGTCGGCGCGGCGGCGTATGGAAGAAAGGGAGATCAGATCGTTTTGATGCGCGTGCGGATAGAGCCATGTCATCGTAGGCATACGGAGTCTCTTGCTGTGCAGGTGAAAAAGATCCTTCGAAGAAGGTCTGTTTTTATTATCTTTTTTAAGCGTAGCGGGGATATTGCGCGACGCCAGTACAACAAAAGATAGCGTTAAATGACGCAGCCGAATATTGATATTTGCTTAACAATCAAGAGATTATTAATGATGGCTTTATTGATAAATAAATATGATGTGTGGGGAAATACGGCAGAAAATAATAACGATTTGGCCTTAGATAAAACAAAAAAGCCGGCTTTCGCCAGCTTTTATTTTATTTTTTAGCCGCTTTTTCTTCGCCGACCAGTCCAATCTTCAGGTAACCCGCCTGATGCAGCGTGTCCATTACCTTCATCATGGTTTCATAATCAACGGTTTTATCCGCCCTGAAGAAGACCGTGGTATCTTTCTTACCGCCGGTAAGCTGCTCCAACGCCGGGATGACAGAGTCAGTCGTCACCGGGTCGTTACCGAGGAACATCGATTTATCCGCTTTCACGGACAGATAAACAGGCTTCTCCGGACGCGGCTGTGGCTGGCTGGAAGAGGCCGGCAGATTGACCTTCACGTCAACCGTCGCCAGCGGCGCAGCCACCATGAAGATAATCAGCAGAACCAGCATAACGTCGATAAACGGCGTCACGTTGATTTCATGCATTTCGCCGTTATCGTCCAGGTTTTCGTTTAGACGCATCGCCATCGCATTAACCTACGCGCAGTTTGGACGCCGCATGCACCGGCTTAACCGAGCTGGCATTGAGGTCGAGATCGCGGCTCTGCAGCAGCAGAATCTGCGCGGCAACATCACCAAGCGTGGCTTTGTAGCTGCCAATCATCCGCGCGAAGATGTTGTAGATAACCACCGCCGGGATGGCCGCTACCAGACCGATAGCCGTCGCCAGCAGCGCTTCCGCGATACCCGGTGCCACCACCGCCAGGTTGGTGGTTTGGGTCTGGGCGATACCGATGAAGCTGTTCATGATGCCCCAGACCGTACCGAAAAGACCGATGAACGGCGAAATTGCGCCGATCGTCGCCAGATACCCGTTACCACGTCCCATATGTCGGCCAACGGCCGCAACGCGACGCTCAAGACGGAAGCCGGTACGCTCTTTGATGCCTTCGTTATCTTCACTGCCAGCGGAGAGTTCCAGCTCGTTTTGCGCTTCGTTAACTAACAGGGTGGTCAGGCTTTTGGCGTGGAAGGATGAGGTCATGTCAGAAGCCTGATCCAGCGAGCGGGCTTCGGCTAACTGCAGCTGCTCCCGCTTAAGGCGACGCTTCTGAGAAATGAGTTCGGCGCTCTTGCTAAAGAAGATAGCCCACGTGATCACGGACGCCAGAATCAGGCCGATCATCACAATCTTAACCACGATGTCAGCATGTTGATACATGCCCCAAACGGAGAGATCCGTCTGCATCAAATTATTACCCACTCTGTATCTCCAGGACGCAAATCACAAAATCTGAGCATAATAATATCAAAACGTCGTCGAATTGATAGTCGTTCTCATTACTATTTACATAGTGCCGCAATTTTTGCTCACTTTCTTTGCGCTTACGCAGTAAAAATTTCTTATGCGGTTTTTTGCTAATATTTTCTGCTTATTCGATAAGCCTCAGGGTGCAGATTTTTACAATCGTGGTAGTCTGGACGTCCAGACGTATAAAAACAGGGTTAGCGAACATGAGTAAGAAGCATCTTGATACCACGCTGGTACAGGCAGGACGCAGCAAGAAATATACCCAGGGCTCGGTCAATAGCGTGATTCAACGCGCCTCCTCGCTGGTGTTTGATACCGTGGAGGAGAAAAAAAACGCCACGCGTAACCGCGCGAAAGGCGGGCTGTTTTATGGCCGTCGTGGCACGCTAACCCATTTTTCTCTGCAGGAAGCGATGTGCGAGCTGGAAGGCGGTGCGGGCTGCGCGCTGTTCCCGTGCGGCGCCGCGGCGGTCGCTAATACCATTCTGGCGTTTGTGGAACAGGGCGACCATATCCTGATGACCAACACCGCCTATGAACCCAGCCAGGACTTCTGCACCAAAATCCTCAGCAAGCTCGGCGTCACCACCGGCTGGTTCGATCCGCTGATTGGTGAAGGCATTGCCGAGCTTATTCAGCCAAACACGCGCATTGTGTTTCTGGAATCGCCAGGATCGCTCACCATGGAAGTACACGACGTGCCGGCCATTGTGAAAGCCGTGCGCAGTAAAGCGCCAGAGGCGATTATCATGATCGACAACACCTGGGCGGCTGGTGTGCTGTTTAAGGCGCTGGAATTCGACATTGATATCTCGATTCAGGCGGCAACCAAGTACCTGATTGGCCACTCTGATGGCATGATTGGCACGGCGGTCTCTAACGCCCGCTGCTGGGATCAGCTGCGTGAAAATGCCTACCTGATGGGGCAGATGGTGGATGCCGACACGGCCTATATGACCAGCCGCGGTATTCGCACGCTGGGGGTTCGTCTGCGCCAGCACCATGAAAGCAGCCTGAAAGTGGCCGAATGGCTGGCACAGCACCCGCAGGTTGAGCGTGTTAATCATCCGGCGCTACCGGGCAGTAAGGGTCATGAATTCTGGCAACGTGACTTTACGGGCAGCAGCGGTTTGTTCTCGTTCGTTCTGAAAAAACGCCTGACCCATGACGAGCTGGCAAACTATCTGGATAACTTTACCCTCTTCAGCATGGCCTACTCCTGGGGCGGATTTGAGTCCCTGATCCTGCCTAACCAGCCGGAACAGATTGCGGCGCTGCGTCCCGGCGGCGAAGTGGACTTCAGCGGTACCCTGATCCGACTGCACATCGGTTTAGAAAATGTGGACGATTTAATTGCCGATTTAGCAGCAGGGTTCGAGCGTATCGTGTAAAGTGCTGGCTGAAAATGTACTCCCTGGACGCTTTTGTGGACACTGCAACCAGAAAAGTCTGCATGAGATGCGCCCGCGATCAAACCCGACGGGCGAATAAGGGAGTACAATAGCGTTATATCTGCTGTTCCACAGGAAAGTCCATGGCTGTTATTCAAGATATTATCGCGGCGCTCTGGCAACACGACTTTGCCGCGCTGGCGGATCCTCACGTCGTCGGTATCGTCTATTTCGTGATGTTCGCAACGCTGTTCCTGGAAAATGGACTACTGCCAGCCTCATTTTTACCCGGTGACAGCCTGCTTTTACTTGCCGGGGCGTTAATCGGCAAAGGCGTTATGGACTTCACGCCAACCATGGTCATCCTCACCTCCGCCGCGAGCCTGGGCTGCTGGCTGAGCTATCTGCAGGGCCGCTGGCTGGGGAATACACGCGTCGTTAAAAGCTGGCTGGCGCAGTTACCGCATAAATATCATCAGCGTGCCACCTGCATGTTCGATCGGCACGGCCTGCTGGCGTTGCTGGCCGGGCGTTTCCTGGCGTTTGTTCGCACCCTTCTGCCTACCATGGCGGGCATTTCCGGTCTGTCGAACCGCCGCTTCCAGTTCTTCAACTGGCTGAGCGCGCTTTTGTGGGTCGGCGTGGTCACTACGCTCGGCTACGCGCTGAATATGATCCCGTTTGTGAAACACCATGAAGACCAGGTGATGACCTTCCTGATGGTGCTGCCGATGTTCCTGCTGGTGGCGGGACTGGTAGGGACCATCGCGGTGGTGATTAAGAAGAAGTACTGCAGCGCCTGATCCCCTCACCCTGACCCTCTCCCCATAGGGGAGAGGGAAAAAAGCCTAAGCTCCCTGCATGGTTCTTATACGTGACGCATCTTCTCCCGGCGTGACGCCGAAGTAGCGTTTAAATTCCCGACTGAACTGTGACGCGCTTTCATAGCCTACCCGCATTGCCGCCGCGCTGGCCTTCATGCCATCGTGGATCATCAGCATCCGCGCCTTATGCAGCCGGTAGGTTTTGAGGTACTGCAGCGGCGAGGTGCTGGTCACCGACTTAAAGTTGTGGTGAAACGCCGAGACGCTCATGTTCGCCTCCGCGGCGAGCTGGTCAACACTCAGGTTTTCGGTGTACTGACTCTCAATACGCTTGAGCACGCGGCTTATCAGACTGAAGTGGGTCTGTCGGCTCACCAGGGCGAGCAACGCCCCACCGCCGGGTCCCAGCAGTACGTGGTAAAGAATTTCGCGGATGATCTGTTTGCCGAGAATGCGCGCATCCAGCGGCCTCTCCATCACGTCCAGCAGACGCTCAATGGCGCAGAGGATCTCTTCCGATAACGTCGCAGAGTTAATCCCGCTCGACGCCATTGACGGCTGGAAGAGTTCGTCTTCGCCAATCTCCATCAGCAACTCCTGCAGCTGAAGGATATCGACATTGACGCGGATCCCCGCCAGCGGAACCGCCTCTGTCGCGAAGGTTTCACATTCAAAGGGTAAAGGTACCGTCAGCAGCAGATATTCATTGGTGTCGTAACGGAAGACGCGCTCGTTGATATAGCCAATTTTATGGCCAGAAAAGAGAAAAACGATGCCCGGCTGGTACATCACCGGCGTACGCGTCCCGGGCTGGGTGCCATAAAGCAGGCGAATATCCGGCAGCAGTTCGCTGGCGCGGTTTTCATTATCTATCAATCTCTTAATCTGCGCAGTGAGCTGCTGACAGATAGCCTCACGGTTCATTTTTCGTTACTCCGGGTACGGTTTCCGACGTTGACAGTGTGCGTCGTTTTCCGCGCTTTCTCCAGCGCTCTGTAGAAATGGGCAAGACATCGGCAGGAATGTGCATTGAGAGGATAGCCGCAGGCGACCACAATGTGCAGCATCAGGTTGCCCTCTGCGCCACCACGATTATTCACCCACTAAAGGGAACGAGCCATGAACAACTTTAATCTTCACACCCCAACCCGCATTCTGTTTGGTAAAGACGCTATCGCCGATCTGCGCGCGCAGATCCCGGCAGACGCCCGCGTCCTCGTCACCTACGGTGGCGGCAGCGTGAAAAAAACCGGCGTGCTGGATCAGGTTTACAGCGCGCTGGACGGTCTGGACGTGCGTGAGTTTGGCGGTATTGAGCCAAACCCCTCTTACGAAACGCTGATGAACGCGGTGAAAATCGCCCGCGACGAGAAGGTCACCTTCCTGCTGGCGGTCGGCGGCGGCTCCGTACTGGACGGCACCAAATTTATCGCCGCGGCAGCCCACTACGCAGACGGCGTTGATCCGTGGCACATCCTGGAGACCCGCGGCAGCGACATTAAAAGCGCGATCCCGATGGGCTCGGTGCTGACTCTGCCGGCTACCGGCTCTGAATCCAACAAGGGCGCGGTGATCTCCCGCAAAACCACTGGCGATAAACAGGCCTTTATGAACGAACACGTTCAGCCAGTGTTCGCTATCCTGGATCCGGTTTACACCTACACCCTGCCTGCGCGTCAGGTGGCGAATGGCGTGGTCGATGCCTTTGTGCATACCGTTGAGCAGTACGTCACCTACCCTGTGAACGCCAAAATTCAGGATCGTTTCGCGGAAGGCATTCTGCTGACGCTGATTGAAGAAGGTCCGAAAGCGCTGAAAGAGCCGGAAAACTACGACGTGCGTGCCAACGTGATGTGGGCTGCAACGCAGGCGCTGAATGGCCTGATCGGGGCTGGCGTGCCGCAGGACTGGGCGACCCACATGCTGGGCCACGAGCTGACGGCGATGCACGGTCTGGATCACGCCCAAACGCTGGCCGTTGTTCTGCCTGCGCTGTGGAACGAAAAGCGGGATACCAAACGTGCCAAACTGCTGCAGTACGCCGAGCGCGTGTGGAACATCACCGAGGGCTCTGACGATGCGCGTATTGATGCGGCAATCGACGCGACCCGCAACTTCTTTGAAGGGCTGGGCGTGCCAACGCGTCTGTCTGGCTACGGTCTGGATGGCAGCTCTATCCCTGCCCTGCTGGCGAAACTGGAAGAACACGGTATGACCCATCTGGGCGAACACGGCGACATTACGCTGGACGTGAGCCGTCGTATCTACGAGGCGGCATGCTAAGCGTTTTTGTCCCTCCGACTTTCGTTTTTTGACATTTCGTCCAGACTTAATGCACACCCCATCGCCGGAGTCCCTCTCCGGCGATGCGCACCTGAAGGAGGAAAAATGGCAAACCAAACCGTAATCAAGCTGCAGGACGGCAACGTGATGCCCCAGTTGGGGCTAGGTGTATGGAAAGCCGGTAACGACGAGGTCGTCTCCGCCATTCATAAGGCCCTGGAAGTCGGCTATCGGTCGATTGATACCGCCGCCGCATATAAAAATGAGGACGGCGTGGGTAAGGCTCTGGCCAGCGCCGGTGTCCCTCGCGATGAGTTATTTATCACCACAAAACTCTGGAACGACGATCAAAAGCGCCCGCGCGAAGCGCTGCAGGAGAGCCTGGAGAAACTCCAGCTTGATTTCGTCGACCTGTATCTGATGCACTGGCCGGTTCCGGCTATCGACCATTACGTTGACGCCTGGAAAGGGATGATTGAACTGCAGAAAGAGGGGCTGGTGAAAAGCATCGGCGTCTGTAACTTCCAGGTACATCACCTGCAGCGACTGATAGACGAAACGGGCGTCGCGCCGGTGATTAACCAGATCGAGCTGCACCCGCTGATGCAGCAGCGCCAGCTTCACGCCTGGAACGCCACGCACAAAATCCAGACCGAATCCTGGAGCCCGCTGGCTCAGGGCGGCGAGGGGGTGTTCGATCAGAAAATTATCCGCGATCTGGCGGATAAATACGGCAAAACCCCGGCGCAGGTTGTCATTCGCTGGCACCTGGACAACGGCCTGGTGGTGATCCCGAAATCGGTCACGCCATCGCGCATCGCCGAGAACTTCGACGTCTGGGATTTCCGCCTGGACAAAGATGAGCTGGGTGAGATTGCGAAGCTGGATAAGGGGAAACGTTTAGGGCCGGATCCGGATCAATTTGGCGGGTAATACCTAAAACGAGCCCGATCTTACACCGGGCTCGTTTTAATCTATAAACCGGACTGACATCTCGCTTCTCCGGGGAGGTCAGGCAAGGTGCAAATAACGTTAAACGCTTTCCCTTCAAGTTCATGTGGTCCGCCGAGACCGCCGCCTGCTTCTGCTTCATATTCCTTTCCGTTGACACTTATCTGGAGCAGAGTGCGATAAATCCAGTCCATCGGACCTATTGGCAGAAAGAAGATCCACTCATGCTGGCTCTGAAAAGCAAAACGACCGTTGTCGTCAGAAAGCGTTTGCTCCCTCTCTAATGTTATTTTAGCGCCCGGGACTGGCTTACCTGCGCTGTCGATAAGACGTCCTTCCACTTCTGGCTGTGTCTGGCGGTGCATTACACAACCGCTTAACGTCAGGCCAATCAGCATCGCTCCCGTTAACTTCATTATTTTCATGTTGGGCCTCCTGCCCTTATGCAGAAAAAAGCCGGGTGGCGTCTGCGCCTTACCCGGCCTACGCCCTGAACTGTAGGCCCGGTAAGCGCAGCGCCACCGGGCAATATGTCTAGCCGCTCTTACGTTTTACGTTCTTCTTCGTTCCCGCCCCACCGTTCGAACGCTGATGCACAATCGGCGTGTGCTTGGTCAGCGCCGGGCGCGTATTGCGGTTCTGGCGACGCGCTTCGCGCATCTCCTCAAGCGTAGGCGCCGGCACCAGGCAGTCGCGGCGCGAGCCGATCAGGTGCTTTTTGCCCATCTCTTCCAGCGCCTGACGGATCAGCGGCCAGTTTTTCGGATCGTGATAACGCAGCAGCGCTTTGTGCAGACGACGCTGTTTATCCCCTTTCGGCACCACCACCTCTTCGCTCTTATAGCCAATCTTACTCAGCGGGTTTTTGCCGGTGTAATACATGGTCGTCGAGTTGGCGAGCGGTGAAGGATAGAAGTTCTGCACCTGATCCAGACGGAAGCGACGCTGCTTCAGCCACAGTGCCAGGTTCACCATGTCCTCATCACGCGTGCCGGGGTGCGCCGAGATGAAGTACGGGATCAGATACTGCTCTTTGCCCGCCTGCTTCGAGTAGGTGTCGAACAGCTCTTTAAAGCGGTCGTAGCTACCCATGCCCGGCTTCATCATCTTCGACAGCGGGCCTTCTTCGGTGTGCTCCGGCGCAATCTTCAGATAACCGCCTACGTGGTGCGTCGCCAGCTCTTTGATGTAGCGCGGATCTTCCACAGCGATATCGTAACGTACACCGGAAGCGATCAGGATCTTCTTGATGCCTTTCAGATCACGCGCGCGGCGGTAGAGGTTGATCGTCGGCTCGTGGTTGGTGTCCATGTGCTGACAGATATCCGGATAGACGCACGACAGGCGGCGGCAGGTCTGCTCCGCGCGTGGCGACTTACAGCGCAGCATATACATGTTGGCGGTTGGGCCGCCAAGGTCGGAAATCACGCCGGTAAAGCCCGGTACGGTGTCGCGAATGGCTTCGATCTCATTGATGATCGAATCTTCAGAGCGGCTCTGAATAATACGTCCTTCGTGCTCGGTAATGGAGCAGAAGGAGCACCCGCCGAAGCAGCCGCGCATGATGTTGATTGAGAAGCGGATCATCTCATACGCCGGGATACGGGCGTTGCCGTACGCCGGGTGCGGCACGCGCTTGTAAGGCAGCGCGAAGACGCTGTCCATCTCTTCCGTGGAGAGCGGGATCGCCGGTGGGTTGATCCAGATAAAGCGCTCGCCGTGTTTCTGCATCAGGGCGCGGGCACAGCCCGGGTTGGTTTCATGGTGCAGAATACGGGACGCGTGCGCGTAGAGCACCTTGTCGGCTTTCACCTTCTCGTAAGACGGCAGCAGCACATAGGTTTTTTCCCACGGTTTCGGGCGCGGCGGCTGCACGACGATCGCCTTTGCCTCCGCCTTCTTTGGCTCTACCGGCTTGTTATCGGCACACGGCAGATCTTCACCATAGGGGTGGGGGATCGGGTCGATTTTGCCCGGCATATCGATGATGCGGGAATCCACCCCGCTCCAGCCCGGCAGCGCCTCTTTCACCATGATAGCGGTATTGCGAACATCCCGGATGCTGCTCACCGGCTCGCCCTGCGACAGACGGTGCGCCACTTCCACCAGCGGACGCTCACCGTTACCGTAAATCAGCATGTCGGCTTTGGAATCCACCAGCACCGAACGGCGCACGGTATCTGACCAGTAGTCGTAGTGTGCGGTGCGGCGCAGGCTCGCCTCGATGCCGCCCAGGATCACCGGCACGTCTTTCCAGGCTTCTTTGCAGCGCTGGGTGTAGACCAGCGTGGCACGGTCTGGACGTTTACCCGCTACGTTATCCGGGGTGTAGGCATCGTCATGACGCAGCTTACGGTCGGCGGTATAGCGGTTAATCATTGAGTCCATGTTGCCTGCGGTCACGCCGAAGAACAGGTTGGGTTTACCCAGACGCATAAAGTCGTCTTTGCTGTTCCAGTCAGGCTGGGAGATGATCCCCACGCGGAAGCCCTGCGCTTCAAGCATACGGCCGCAGATGGCCATGCCGAAGCTCGGGTGGTCAACGTAGGCATCGCCCGTGACCAGAATGATATCGCAGCTGTCCCAGCCCAGTTGGTCCATCTCTTCCCGGGACATCGGCAGGAACGGCGCCGGTCCAAAGCAGGCCGCCCAGTACTGAGGCCAGGAGAAGAGGTCACGATCCGGCTGGATCAGGGAAATTGCGCTCATAATGCTTCCGAAGAAAAAATAGACAAAAGGAGCCGGATTATACGCTGTTCATCCGCCAGATTTGAAGAAAAGGATGCAGCAAGCAGGCAGATATTCACAGATGTCGTTAAAATACGCCGCCCTGATAATTTTGAATCATAATATTCACTATATTTTCCGGTGATTTGCCCAGGAATGCGTGTTTGCGCGGAGCTCACCTGTGAAGCCCAACGATTCGTTACATGTCTCCCAGCTGCGGGTGGTCCTTCACCTCTGTGGTTTTCTGGTGCTGTTGTACAGCCTCTCCATGCTGCCGCCGATGGTGATCGCTCTGCTGAACAAAGAGCGAACCTACTTTGCATTTTTGACCACCTTTTTGACCTTTTTCAGCCTCGGTGGGATGGCCTGGCGGGCCACCCGTCACGCCGGTATACAGCTGCGTACCCGCGACGGTTTTGTCATTATCGTCCTGTTCTGGCTGCTGTTCTCATTCATTAGCGCCATGCCGTTATGGATGGATGACGGCCTGCAGCTCTCCTTTGCTGACGCGCTCTTTGAAGGGGTTTCCGGGATCACAACCACGGGCGCTACGGTCATCGGGGACGTTAGCGCCCTGCCTAAGTCCTACCTTTATTACCGCGCACAGCTCAATTTCATAGGCGGGTTAGGCGTTATTGTGCTGGCCGTCGCGGTTCTGCCGCTGCTGGGCATCGGTGGCATGAAGCTGTACCAGTCAGAAATGCCGGGGCCGTTTAAAGAGGAACGCCTGACGCCCCGGCTCGCCGATACCGCACGCACGCTGTGGGTAACATACTTAGCGCTGGGGGTGGCCTGTACCCTGGCCTACTGGCTGGCGGGAATGTCCTTTTTTGACGCAGTCTGTCACGGGCTTTCAACCGTATCGCTGGGGGGATTTTCAACCCGCAGCGAAAGCATCGGTTTTTATGACAGTCACGCTATTGAGCTGGTCGCCGGTGCGTTTTCCTTGCTCTCCGCCTTCAACTTCACGCTCTGGTATGTTGCCATTGCCAGACGCACGCTAAAGCCGATTCGTCGCAGCCCGGAGGTCAAATTCTTTCTGAGCGCCGCCGGGGTGATTATTCTTATCACCGCCTGGCAGGTCTGGCATGCCGGGATGTATGACGCCACGGATAGCCTGGTGCACGCCTTCTTCCTTGCCAGTTCGATGATGACCGATAACGGCCTTTCAACAGCGGATTATGCCCACTGGCCTGCGCACACCATTTTCCTGCTGTTGAGCGCCAGCTTTTTTGGCGGCTGCGTAGGCTCGACCTGCGGCGGGATCAAGGCCCTGCGTTTTCTGATTATGTTCAAACAGAGCATTCAGGAGATGAATCAGCTGGCGCATCCGCGGGCGCTGCTGAGCATCAAGGTTGGCAACAGCGTAGTGAATGAGCGCGTCCTGAGATCGGTATGGAGCTTCTTCTTTCTCTACGTGATGATCACGGGCTTTTTCGTCTGGGCGCTCAATCTGATGGGCTACGACCTGTTTACGTCATTCGCGACGGTTGCCGCCTGTATCAACAACATGGGGCTGGGCTTTGGCGAAACAGCCTCAACCTTTGGGACGTTAACAGAAGGGGCTAAGCTGTTGATGTGTGCGGCGATGATCTTAGGGCGTCTGGAAATTTACCCGGTGCTGATTCTGTTTTCGCGCTTTTTCTGGCGGGCTTAAAACATTCCCGGCGAACCGGGAATGTCGGAGGTTATGGCGCAGGATTGATCAGCATTTGCCCCACGGAGCCCCTGTCCATCATCTCCAGCGTCTGGCTGTGGAACAGGAACGGGAAGTGCGGCCACGAAGGCTGACCATAGTAGACGAGCAGTTCAACCTGACCATCCACCCAGACGGTATCTTTCCAGCCGCGGTCTTCCGGGAACGGCATCGCACCGTTCACGTTGCGGATCAGGAATGACACGCCTTCAATATGGAATGACTGCGGCATGTCCGAGCGAACAATCCAGCGCTCCCAGGTGCCCTGCTGCGCGGTAATGTCGATACGGTTGACGTCCCACAGCGCGCCGTTGATGCCCGGATCGTCGCCCAGGCTGATATCACGGCTGCGCACCGGCGAGCCGCTCATGATCTCCTGCGGCAGCAGGCGCATGGGCAGGCTGTCGGTCACCAGCGGCAGCAGGCCGGTTGGGCGCAGGGTCAGCACCAGGGTGGAAACCAGAATACTCGACGGCTCAAAGAACCCGCGAATACGGTCCACAATGCTCGCCGCTTCGCCGCAGGTGACAGAAACTTCATCCCCGTTGGTCATATCAATGAGGATTTCGCGGCGCTCACCCGGCGAGAGGGCCAGCTGTTTAACGGACACCGGTGCCGGTAAAAAGCCCTGATCGCCGGAGATGACGTGCAGCGGACGGCCATCGCTCATCTGGAGCTGATAGCGGCGCGAGTTAGAGGCGTTGAGCAGACGCAGGCGTACCCAGCCGCGCGAGACTTCTACGTAAGGGCTTTGTGCGCCGTTAACCAGCAGCGTATCGCCCACAAAGCCACCGCTGCCCGGCTCGCTGTATTCCGGCGTACCGAAGTTATCCAGACGTTTGTCCTGGATAATAATCGGGAAGTCGTCCACACCGTAGTGGTTCGGGATGGGCAGAGATTTACTGACCTCATCTTCCACCAGCCACATACCGGCCAGGCCGTTATAGACCTGCTGCGCCGTACGGTTAGGGGTGTTGGCGTGGTACCACAGGGTGGCCGCGCTCTGACGGATCGGCAGCACCGGCGCCCAGTCGGCGTTAGGCGACATCATGCGCGCCGCGCCGCCAATCAACGGACCCGGAACCTGTAGACCGCTGATGGTCATGGCGACATTTTCAGACGTACGGTTGCTGTAGATGAGCTTAACGTCATCGCCATTCCATACGCGGATGGTCGGCCCAAGGTAACGTCCGTTAATGCCCCAGACCGGCGCGCGGGTTCCCTGGGTAAAGGACCAGTGGCTGCGCTGCAGCGTCAGGAAAAGCGGCTGACCGCGACGGGATTCAATCAACGGCGGAATGGGCAGCGGCTGCTGCTGCCCGGCGGCGCTGGCTGTCAGCGGCATCGCACCCGCACAAAGGGCGATCCCCGAAGCCTGAATAAACTGACGCCGACTGAGTGACATATAAGCTCCATCTGAAACGACTAACAACGCGGGAATTCGTTTTCCCTTCAACGCCGGGTTAAATCTTACCGGCGGCTTCTCTCTCTGCGACTTCTTTGTCG
>NZ_JAIWJZ010000049.1:0-14014 GCF_020216105.1 Enterobacter sp. K16B | reverse complement strand
CAACCAGGAACAAGACGCGTTTGAAACGCTGCGACTGGATCAGGCGGAACATTAAAGCAATGGCGGTACGGGTTTTACCGGTACCGGTCGCCATTGCCAGCAGGATGTGTTGCTGACCGTTTACGATAGCCTGTTCCACCGCGCGGACGGCATCTTCCTGGTAATAGCGCAGGCCCAGCTCGCTCATTCCGGGGTTTTCGGCAAACCACTGATTTTGTCTCTGCGGGTCGCTGCCCAGCATTGCCAGCAGCTCTTCCGGGCGATGCCATTCCGGCAGCGCTTTCGACATATTGGTGGTGTGGCGGACGTCGCGATACCAGATACCGCTTTTGGTCTTCATCGCCGCGCGGTATTCGCGCCCGTTGGTGGAGTAGCAGAAGGGGATTTTAAAGCGCTGTGTTCCGCTGGAATCTTGCCAGCTGATTTCGTAAACCGGTAGGGCTTCGTGTATATCGTCGGGGGTAAATAGCTTCAAAAGCGTATCGCGCAAAAACGCATTATCGAAATATTTACTGTATCGATAAGCCTCATTCAGCTTGCCGGGAACATCAATATTTTTACGTTTTGCTTCGACAACGGCGATGGGCTTGAGGCCAACGAACAGAACATAATCCGCAAATCCTTGCTTACCCGTTTCATCTATACCCGTAGGCCATTCGGCAATCGCTTTATTGATACCCGGTTCCGGGCGAGCACCTTTGGCAAAGCGCAGCATTTTACTATCCGCCTGCCAACCCGCTTTACGTAACTGAGCGTCAATCAGGAAGCGACTCTCCTCTTCACTGAGATTCAGTGTACGCTTGACGGCCTGGTCGGTGATTTCTTTATGGTAGGCTTTTCTTTCCTGTTCCGTGAGCTTAGCAAGCTTCGCATTTTTCTCAGCTAACTGCGCTTCCAGAGCTGAGAAACGAGCCAATGTCTGTGCTTCAGTTTCCTGCTGCTTACCTTCAAGAATGGCAATATAGCCGTTCAGAGCAATCAGTTTCTGCTGCTGTGCTTCGAGTTCAGCCTGACTGAGTGCTTTCTCACGTGACTGCTCTTCTAGCTTTTGTTTTAACGTCAGTACTTCCTGACGGTAAAGATTTTCTCCACGCTCCGGTAAAACAAAAACAGGCACAGGGAAGTCATAATCTTTCGTAACCAAACGGTAGTACCAGACCCCCAGCCGAAAGCCCAGCCTTAAGCACATCTGAGCATCATCAAGATCGTTATGGTATTCGTGGACAGCCTGGTTACCAATACGACGTAATTTATGGAACACGGAAAGAATGCTGTCGTCAACGAAGGCAATTTTGCCAAGCTCACGCAGGAGTTCGTGCTGATTTTCACAGGGAGGAATATCCAGCAGCAGGCCAAGATGTTTTGCCGTCGCTTCGCCAAACATACGCATTTTTACCAGCGCCGTATTGGGATCATCCGGGTAGTTATTTTCCGCCGCGCAAGCGATGGCATAGGTGAAATCGTTCACGCCCTTCAGGAACTCAAAATTGGATTTATTCATCATTGTTATGCTGGCCTGCACATACATTTTAGGAACATAATTTTTACTTTAACTATCTGAAGCTTCCGGAGCAATGACCAAAGTCACAGCAAGTTAATCAACGATGGAAAGAGTTTGGGGTTCGTTACAGCAGAAGCGAGATGTTTAAACCATGCGGGACAGCATACATTCCTTTTCCAGGGTAAAGCGGAAAGCATCCAGATTAAGAAAATTATTCATTTAAAATCACCGAAATGCTGATGCATAAATATAAAATTATTGAACTAAAATATATTCGTTTCTATACACACAATAAATTTGATGTTGGTTGAATCAGATTGTCTTCTGCTGGAAGAAAAAATTTGCGTGGATTCAGATACAAAAAAAGCCGCCCTAAAGCGACTTTAATTCACATCTTATGGTGCCGAAGGCCGGACTCGAACCGGCACGTATTTCTACGGTTGATTTTGAATCAACTGCGTCTACCGATTTCGCCACTTCGGCACTGAAGGGGATGCGGAAACGTTGTGGATTATACCTGTCGCGCGCCGCCATGCAAGCGACGACGCGCTAAACCCGCGCTAAGTGCCCAAAAAACCAGCGCTACCGTCAGTCCAGCTCAGACACCGCCAGCCGAATCACCCTCGCCGCCTTCTGCTCCGGCAGCGCCAGCACCTTGGCCCACATCTCCTGCACCATATCGCAGGAGAGCTTCTCTTTGCCCACCGCCTTCTCGGGTATTTGCAGCAGCTGGATGTCCTCGCCGTACTTATCGGCAAGTTGCTTCATAATCGGTCGCACATCCTCGACGGCCGCCTCGCGTTCGGCGGGGGTCACGGTGTGGCTGTTTTTGCCGTAGGCCGCGCGCATCATGTCGGCGTCGGCCTGCATGCGCCGGGCCATCATCTCTTTATCCAGCACCCGCATCGGGTTAACGCCCCCCTTCACCGCCGGGTAGAGGAAGCGGAAACAGGCGTCGTCGCTCACCTTCTGGATGGCGGCAGTCTGCTCCATATTGGCCTTCATATAATCCACCACGTTGGCGTCCGGGGCATGCTGCAGGCGCGACATCTGCAGGGTCAAAATCTGCGGCTGGATGACGTCGATGATGTGCTGTTCAGACTCGCCCGCTTTCTGCATGGTGAGGATCTGCTCGCGGATGCGCTTCTGGAACGCGGGTTCCTGCTCTTTTATCACCTGCCAGGCGGGCATGGTGTTGAGGGTGGTATCAAGCTGCTGCTCAGGGGTGCGCTGCATACGCTGTTTGTCGAAGTACACCCAGAACGCCACGGCGGCGGCCGCGATGACGACAATCACAATACGGGTCCACGTTTTATTCATCTCGCATCCTTATCCTTTCGCTATGCCGGTTTACACCGGCACGCCGCTGTGGAAGCGAAACTCGTTGTCCGGTGTCGAGATAAGTGTGGCTTCAATTTCGCCAAAAAGCTTTATCCGCGGTGAGATATCGTCGTCGCTCACCTGCTGAGCCAGCGTCAGGTAGTCCTGATAATGGCGCGCTTCCGAGCGCAGCAGCGAGAGATAAAACTTCTGCAGGTCGTCGTCGAGGAACGGGGCCAGCGCGGCGAAGCGTTCGCAGGAGCGGGCTTCGATGTAGGCGCCGCAGATAAGCTTGTCGATCAGCGTCAGCGGTTCGTGAGTGCGCACTTCCTTCAGCATCCCTTTGGCGTAGCGGCTGGCGGTGATTTTGACGTATGGGATGTCGCGGGCCACCATCGCCTCGCGCACCTGCCAGAAGTGGTGCAGCTCCTCTTTAATCAGCAGCACCATGCTGTCGATGAGCGCCTGGCCCCACGGGTCGTCGGTTTTGGGCATCACGCTTTTGCCAATCTGCCTGTGCAGGGCGATGAAGTCCGGCTCCGGGCCATCGCGGAAGGTGAACTGTTCGTAGGGCTTGAGCCAGTCGAGCAACGCGTCGGCACCGCTTTCGTCGGCGACGTATTTACGCACCAGCAGCAGCGCGGTCTGGGCGGCCTTGAGCTCGCACACCATGTGGTCGGTGAGCAGCAGCGGCAGGTTCGCCGGGTCGCGGGCTTTATCAATCCATGCTTGCGGGGTCGGGCACTGGAGGAAGTTGAGTACGGGGGCGAGTATCTGCGGGTAATCCATGGTTCTGCCTTGAAAAAGCGGTGGCGCGGGCCACCGCCTGAAACGCTTAGTGACGCACGCCGTCGTCGTCTTCGTCGATGTAATCTTCGTCGTCGCCTTCTTCGCCGTCTTCACCGTTCGGATCTTCGAAGTAGGTTCCCCAGCCGTCGTATTCCACGTCAAACTTCTCGGCCAGGTTCATCAGCTGTTCGACCTGCGCGTCGATCAGCTCCGCCTTCAGCGCGCCTTCGCTCAGGATGTCGCAGCAGATGACGGTGTCGCCCTCTTCCACTTCCAGCTCTTCCGGCTCGGTCACTTCGTAACCCAGCTTGAAGGCTTCTACCGCCATTTTTTCCAGCGCGTCGAAATCATCCGCAGAGAAATGGTGCTCGATGGTGTACAGCGCGTCCGGATCGCTACCGTCTTCCAGCAGTTCTTCAATAATCAGACGCGTCTCTTCGCGTTGCTCTTCCAGGTGTTCCGGGTTTGCCATGGCTCAATCCTCTTTAAAGTGCGGCAGATACTTCTATTTTCACACACGGACGGGTTTGCCTCCACCTTTGTTGGAAAGATTTGTGAAACGGGGTTGCAAATGAATAATTACACATATAAAGTGAATTTTAATTCAATAAGTGGCGTTCGCCATGTGAGGATAAAATGTCTGATCTGTACAAGAAACACTTTCTGAAATTGCTCGACTTTACCCCTGCACAGTTCACTTCTCTGCTGACCCTTGCCGCACAGCTCAAAGCCGACAAAAAAAATGGCAAGGAAGTACAAAAGCTTACCGGTAAAAACATCGCGCTCATCTTCGAAAAAGACTCAACCCGTACACGATGCTCTTTCGAAGTTGCCGCATTTGACCAGGGCGCGCGCGTTACCTATTTAGGGCCGAGCGGCAGCCAGATTGGGCATAAAGAGTCAATTAAGGACACCGCGCGCGTGCTCGGGCGGATGTACGATGGCATTCAGTATCGCGGCCACGGCCAGGAAGTGGTCGAAACGCTGGCGCAGTACGCGGGCGTGCCGGTGTGGAACGGGCTGACCAACGAGTTCCACCCGACGCAGCTGCTGGCGGACCTGCTGACCATGCAGGAGCACCTGCCGGGCAAGGCGTTTAACGAGATGACGCTGGTCTACGCAGGCGACGCGCGCAACAACATGGGCAACTCGATGCTGGAAGCGGCAGCGCTGACCGGGCTGGATCTGCGCCTGGTGGCCCCGAAAGCCTGCTGGCCGGAAGAGAGCCTGGTGGCGGAGTGCAGCGCACTGGCGGAGAAGCACGGCGGGAAGATCACCCTGACGGAAGACGTGGCGACGGGCGTGAAGGGCGCGGACTTTATCTATACCGACGTGTGGGTGTCGATGGGCGAAGCCAAAGAGAAGTGGGCGGAGCGGATCGCGCTGCTGCGCGGGTATCAGGTGAACGCGCAGATGATGGCGCTAACCGGCAACCCGGACGTGAAGTTCCTGCACTGTCTGCCGGCGTTCCATGACGACCAGACCACGCTCGGCAAGCAGATGGCGAAGGAGTTCGACCTGCACGGCGGGATGGAAGTGACGGACGAGGTGTTCGAGTCGGCGGCGAGCATTGTGTTCGACCAGGCGGAAAACCGGATGCATACGATTAAAGCGGTGATGGTGGCGACGCTTGGGGAATAATCCTCTCTCCCATTTTGAGATGGTGATTATCTGCTGAATAATTCCTCAGCAGATAATCATTTCCCGTTTACTGGTATAAAAATTTTATTTCGCTGACGCACTCTCAGATATACACCAATCATAATATGCATGTATGTTTTTATTAACCATTATTTACTGAGTAGATAATGGTTAATATCAGGTCATTATCAATTACAAATCACCGTATATTACCGGCGTAATATTTCCTTATTGCTGCATTTCTTTAATAAGGATCATTTATGTCATGGAATAAACATGAAGCTGTGTCATATGCTCGTAGCCACGCACTAACCCATACTGGACACTATTGCGCCCGCGCAATCGCCGCCGCCATTCGAGCCGGAGGGCTTAAAATCGAAGGGGCAAACGCTAAGGATTTTTGGCGTTCACTTGAAAAAGCAGGGTTCACAAAAGTTTATGGTACCCCTATAGAGGGGGATATCGCGGTGATTGATGCCTTGCCCGGCCCGAATCAGTACGGGCATGTCTGCATTTACGATGGCGCTGGAACCTGGTATTCAGATTTTAAACAGAGAACACTGTACCCGGGGCCAACCTATCGCCAACTCCAGCCAGCCGTAACCTTATACAGGCATTATTAGAATGAATAAACTCATCTTTCTTGTGTTATTCAGCACAGCCGCATTGGGGGCCGAAGATTTTCAGATACCGATGCAGCGCGCCCTTGAATTCAATCGCTGGTACATCAAACAAGTGAACAACGATCGTTATCCTATTCAACAGGGAAATGAAATCGATAAGTTCGTTACGACCAGTACGATGAAAAAATTACGTCATGCAGACGATCCCCGGTATGCCGACGCTGAATTTTACGAGGCGGATTTTTTTATTAAATCGCAGTATATCGGCGAGGACTGGGCTGAGAATGTGGCTATTGATTCGTATGATTCAGACCCGGTCTGTGTAAACGTGAATATCACGTTTGGCAAAAAGACTCAGCACACAGTTATTGATTGCATGGTTAAAGAAGATGGACTCTGGAAAATCCAGTCTGTCGCCGCTCGGGATAATAATTGACGCTCCCCGCTAACAATAATGTAGCCGCCTTTCTTGCCGGGTGGCGCTGCGCTTACCCGGCCTACACGACCCGTAGGCCCGTGCAAGCGTAGCGCCGCCGGGCGGATCAGGCCAGCTCCATTTCATTGATTTTTCCCCCCGAAAAAGGTACGTTTTCGCCTTAATTCCAGCGTGGACATGCCAGCATTATGCCGATTATTCAGTCTGTTGAACGTGCATTGCAGATCCTCGACCTGTTCAACGAGCAGGCTACCGAGCTTAAGATCACCGACATCAGCAAACTGATGGGGCTGAACAAGAGTACCCTCCACTCGCTGCTGAAAACCCTGCAGCTTCACGGCTATATCGATCAGAACCCGGAGAACGGTAAGTATCGCCTCGGCATGAAGCTGGTCGAGCGCGGCCATTTTGTCGTGGGCTCCATCGATATTCGTCAGAAGGCGAAAGGCTGGCTGACGGAGTTGTCCCAGCGGACCGGGCAGACCACCCATCTGGGGATCCTGGACGGGCGTGAAGGGGTCTATATCGAGAAGATTGAAGGCAAGCTGGCTGCCATCGCCTATTCGCGCATCGGCCGCCGTCTGCCGGTTCACGCCACCGCCATCGGCAAGGTGCTGATTGCCTGGCTGGGCGAGGCCGAGCTTAACGCCCTGCTGGAGGGCTATCAGTACACCACCTTTACTCCCGCCACTCTCTCCTCTCGCGAAGCCTTAATGAGCGCCCTGGCGCAGACCCGCGAGCAGGGTTACGCCCTGGATAGCGAAGAGAACGAGCAGGGCGTGCGCTGCGTGGCGGTGCCGGTGTGGAACCACGAGTCCCGCGTGATTGCTGCCCTGAGCCTGTCGACGCTGACCTCCCGCGTGGACGATGCCGGGCTGGCGAGTTTCCGCGAGCAGCTTCAGCAGGCCGGGCTCCAGCTCTCACGCGCGCTGGGCTACCCGGCCTGAGCCTTTAGGCCGGCTCGTAGGTGAAGTAGTCGAAGTCCGCGTGACAGCCGTCGCCGCTGATATCCTCGCAGTGCAGCCCCACAAACGCGCCGGTGAAGAAGCCGCGCCCGCCGATGTAGTCGTCCGACAGCTTCCACGCCTCATAGGTGACCGGCACGGTATGCCACGTCTCGCCGTCGAACGAGTAGCTGTAGCGGTAGACCAGCTTATCCACGTCCACCCGCAGCCAGACGCTCTCCGCATGCTCCGGCACCGGAATGGGCTGCTCGTGCAGCGGCCACGACGGCACGTTGTGGTCGAGCTGAATCACCTTAATGGTTCTTCCCTGCCCCTCCTCGTAGTCCACAAAGCAGTAGCTCCAGTTTTTGCTGTTGTAGTAGCAGGTCAGCCCCGCGCTCTGCTGGAAGTGGACCGGCGAGAACTGCATCCGCGTCTCGGCCCGGAAGGTAAAGTGCTGCCAGCGACGCGCCACGGTTGACTGGGCGAAGGTCGAGTTGAGCGAGTCGTTGCCGTAGAGCCGTAAGAAGCCCGGGCGCGCGGTGAGCGAGCCGAGGGTGTCGTCGAACGGAATGCGCAGGGTCTGCAACTCCGGGTCAAGCGAACTGGCGTCGAAATCCTCCCGCCAGCTGCCCTGAACGGCGACAGGCTGCTCGGCTACCTGCGGGCCTTTCACGGTCAGCTGCGCGTGCTTGCCGCCTTCCACGTACGGCCAGCCGTCGCGCCATTCAATGCGGGCGATACCGGTCTCGCGCCCCAGCGGGCAGTAGCCACGCCCGCCGGAGGCCAGCAGCGGCACGCCGGGCAGGCGCAGCGGGCGGCTGGTGAGGAAGGCCATGAACCACTCCCCCGTGTGGGTCTGCAGCAGCGAGCCGTGGCCGCTCTTCTGCAGCGGGTTCTCCGGCAGGTGCCAGCTGGTCATCATCGTCACGTCCGGGTGCAACTCGTACGGCCCGTCGATGTTTTTGGAACGCAGCACCACGACGGCGTGCTCGTAGCTGGTGCCGCCTTCTGCGACCATCAGGTAGTACCATCCCGCGTGGCGATACAGGTGCGCGCCCTCGGTGTAACAGAGCGGCGTGCCGGTAAACAGCGTTTTGCGCTCGGGCGAGAGCGTGCCGGTCTGCGGATCGAATTCCTGCAGCACGATGGTGTTGTGCGGGTTGCTGTGGTGGCGCGGCCCCCACGGGCGGTAGAGGTAGTACTTGCGGCCATCGTCGTCGTGGAACAGGGACGGGTCAAACCCGCCGTTGCCCATCGGGATCGGCTCGCTCCACGGCCCCTCGATGGACGGCGCGGTGACGAGGAAGTTACGGCCGTTTTTCCACGGCGAGTCGACAATCTTCACGTCGGTATAGAGCAGCCAGAATTTGCCGTCGGCGTAGCTCAGGCACGGCGCCCAGATGCCGCCGGAGTCCGGGTTGCCCTTCATGTCCAGCATCGACACGCGGTCCAGCGGGGTGCTGACCAGCGACCAGTTTTTCAGGTCGCGGGAGTGATAGATGCGCACGCCCGGGAACCACTCGAAGGTCGAGGTGGCGATGTAGTAGTCCTCGCCCTGGCGGCACAGGGACGGGTCCGGGTTGAAGCCGGTCAGAATGGGGTTAGTGATTTGCATAGTGCCTCCGGTTAATGGGATGCGGCTGTCGCGGCGTCGGGAACGGCCTCGCCCTGCGCCGCGCGGTGCTTGATCAGCTGCTGGCTGATGGCCTCCACGCGGGCATCGGTGAGCTTGTAGAACGACAGCATGATGAACATGCCCGCGTAGAGCACCACCGGCACCACGCAGAACAGAATTTTGATGGTGGTGAGCACCTCGACCGGCTGCACGCTGCTACTGGCGGAGTAGTTGACGTACGCCAGGATCCAGCCCACCACCGCCCCGCCAATCGCCAGGCCAATCTTCAGGCTGAACAGGTAGGTGGAGAACACCAGCCCGTCGAGGCGGCGCCCGCTACGGCTCTCCTCGTAATCCACCACGTCAGAGGCCATCAGCCACTGCAGCGGCGTGGTGGTGTTAAAGACGAACAGGAACAGAATGTTGAGGGCGAAAATCAGCGCGATATGCTCGGCCGGGGTGATGAAAATCAGCAGGCTGATCAGCGAGTAAGCGACGATGATCCACTTAAAGGCGGTGACGCGGTCGAAGCGGCCCAGCAGGCGGGAGGAGCAGAGCGAGCCGAACATGGTGGCGAGGCTGCCGTAGAGTAAAAACTGGGTCGCCATCTCCGGGTGATCCATCACGTATTTCACGAAGTAGAGCGTCGCCCCGCCGCGCACCACGTTGGAGCAGGTCGCCATCATCTTGAACGCGCACATGATGCGCCACTGGCCGTTGCCGAGCAGCAGTTTGAGATCTTTCGCCACCGACGAGCCCGGCTGCACCTCAAAGGTGTAGCGCTCTTTGGTGGTGAAGAAGCAGACGTAGAGCAGCACCACGCCGGTCAGGCCCAGCACGCACATGGCGCCGAAATAGCCCACCTGCTCGTCCCCTTTGCCGATGATACTCACCAGCGGCAGCGCGATACCGCTGATGGCGAGCGAGCCCGCCGCCGCGAGGAAAAAGCGCCAGGACTGCAGGGCATGGCGCTCTTTCGGGTCGGCGGTAATGACGCCCGGCATGGCGCAGTACGGCACGTTAACGAAGGTGTAGACCAGGGTCAGGAGAATATAGGTCACGCAGGCATAGATGATTTTGCCCTGCGCGGAAAAGTCCGGCGTGTAGAAGGTCAGTACGCAGACGATGCCAAACGGGATGGCGCCCCACAGCAGGAACGGGCGGAACTGACCGTGCCGCGTGCGGGTGCGGTCCACCAGCAGCCCCATTAGCGGGTCTGTAACGGCATCCAGCACACGGGAGATTAAAAACAGCGTGCCCATAATCCCCGCCGACAGGCCGAAGACGTCAGTGTAGAAATAGGCCAGCAGGAACATGGTGGCCTGCCAGACGAAGCCGCAGGCGGTATCACCGAGCCCGTAGCCAATTTTGTCTTTCATGGTTAATTGCGTCATCAGAATTACACCCTTATGTAGTGTGCTGAATTACAACATCGTGTTAATGGAGTGTAATGAGCTGTTCAATTAACCAGCAATGGTCATATCTTATTTCTGAATTACGTTATTTTGCTTTTGTGACGCCAGCGATATATCGCAACCTATTGTTTAAATTGACAAAAAACAGAAAAGCAAAAGCCGTCCACGGACTATATTCCGTAGACGACAATCGCGTGAAAAATAATTAAATACCGAGCGCTTTTTTACCGGCGTTAATTACCTCGATAATTTTATCAGTGTCATAAATACAGCCTTTCCAGGTGCCGCCGCTGACCGACTGCAGTGCCGCCCACAGCCGGGTATCGTCCGGCAAAAAGTCGTGAGCGTGCAGATCCGGGTGCGTCTGCCGCAGCGCCAGCTCGCGGGCCCCCTCCTGCGGCGTCAGCGGGTGGTCCGCGGTGCCGATAAAGTTGACGCTGCCCGTCAGGGTCAGGCGGTCGACCGCAATCTCGATGATGTCGTTGTCGCGCAGCTTGCCAATCGGCCCGCCCGCCAGCGCCTCCGGCGACACGTGGCCGAAGCAGGCGCCTGTCGATACCCCCGAGAAGCGCGCATCGGTGATTAACGACACCGTTTTGCCCCACGAGATATGCTTCAGCGCGGAGGTAAGCTGGTAGGTCTCTTCCATGCCGGTGCCGGACGGGCCGCCGCCGATCACCACCATGATATCGCCCTGCTTAATCTCTTCCCGCTTGATGGCCTTAATCGCCTGCGCTTCCGAGACAAACACCCGCGCCCTGCCGGTGTGGCGGTAAACGCCATCGTAACCCACCACAGACGGGTCGATCGCCGTGGCCTTGATCACCGATCCTTCCGGCGCGATGTTGCCCGTCGGGAAGCAGACCGTCGAGGTCAGCCCTTTCGCTTTTGCCTTCTCCGGCGGCAGGATCACGTCATCCGGATCCACGCCGTCCTGCTCCCGCTGGCACTGGCGGAAGCGCTTACGTCGCTCGGACGCCTGCCACCAGTCGAGGTTCTCGCCCACCGTCTGGCCGGTCACGGTCATGGCGTCCAGGTGCAGCAGCCCGAGATCGCGCAGGTGGAGCATCACCTCCGGCACGCCGCCGGCGAGGAACGCCCGTACGGTCGGATGGTAGTCCGGGCCGTTGGGCAGCACGCTCACCAGGCGCGGCACCTTACGGTTGATGCGCGTCCAGTGTTCAACATCCGGAATAGTGCAGCCCGCCGCGTGGGCGATGGCCGGAATGTGCAGCAGTAAATTGGTCGAGCCGCCGAACGCCGCGTGGATCACCATCGCGTTTTCGATGGCTTTATCGGTGAGGATATCGCGCGTGGTGATGCCGCGGTTATCCAGCTCGCTCACCGCCCGCGCCGACTGGCGGGCGATCTCCAGCCACACTGCCTGTCCGGACGGTGCCAGCGCGGAGTGCGGCAGCGCCAGACCCAGCGCTTCCGCGACCACCTGCGAGGTGCCCGCCGTGCCGAGGAACTGGCAGCCGCCACCCGGCGACGCGCAGGCGCGACAGCCCAGCTCGGCGGCCTCCTGCAACGAGAGTTCATGGTTGGCGAAGCGCGCGCCGATGGTCTGCACCTTGCCCGCGTCTTCCCCCACGGTCGGCGGCAGCGTCGCCCCGCCCGGCACCAGAATGGTCGGCAGGTCGTGCATCGAGGCCAGGGCGATCATGGTGGCGGGCAGCCCTTTGTCGCAGGTTGCGACGCCAATCACCGCCCGGCGCGTCGGCAGGGAGCGGATCAGGCGGCGAAAGACGATCGCCGCGTCGTTGCGGTACGGCAGGGAGTCGAACATGCCGTGCGTGCCCTGCGAGCGTCCGTCGCACGGATCGCTGACGAAGGCCGCAAACGGGATCCCGCCGTTGCGGGTGATCTCCTTCGCCGCCGCCTGCATCTGCATACCGATCTCCCAGTGCCCGGTGTGGTAGCCCAGCGCGACCGGGCGTCCGTCTCCGGCGCGGATGCCGCCCTGGGTGCCGATAATCAGCACCTCTTTACCGGTCAGCTTGTTGGCATCCCAGCCCATCCCGGCGTTCTGCGTCATGCCGAACAGGTTGCCGCTGGGGGATTCCATCAGCATCTGCGGGGTCAGCGGCAGCGCCCCCTGCGGCCCCGCCGCATGGGTGATCACCGCATAAAACGCATCATCCTGCGGGGTGAAAATTTTCTCGATGGTCATGGTCATCGTCCTGCTCAGCAGAGCTTGAGCTGTTGCAGCAGGGTTTTCAGCTGCGCCTTACGCGGCTCGTCCAGCGGTGACGCGGGCGGCAGCACGTGCGTGGAAATCGGGCGGCCGCAGAGCACAATCGCCTCTTTAATCACGTTCACAAACGGCGTATCCAGCTGATACATCTGCGGAATTTGCAGTAAGGTCTGATGATACTCAGCCGCCTTCGCCACGTCTTTATCCCGCCAGGCTTTCAGCAGATTTACCGACACCTGCGGAGCAAAGTTGCCGCTCGCCGAGATCGCCCCGTCGCCGCCGAGCAGCAGGGTATTAAAGAGATGATCGTCGTAACCGCATAGCACGGTGAAGTGCGGATGCGCCGCTTTGACGGTGTGGATCATGCTGCGCAGGTGGGCGACAGAGTCGATGGTGTCTTTGATGCCGATAATATTGCTGCGCGAGTCGGCCAGGGTTTTCACCAGCGCCGGGGTCAGATCCTGCCCGGTCAGCGCTGGGAAGTTATAGAGTATTACCGGCAGCGTCACGCTGTCGGCCACCTGTTCGAAGTAGCGAATCAGGTTCGCTTCCGACACTTTCCAGTAGTAGGGGTTGATCACCACGATGCCGTCCGCACCCGCCTGCTGGGCGTGCTGGCTCAACTCAATGGTTTCCCGGGCGTTGGTGCCGCCGGTGCCGATCAGCACCGGCACGCGACGATCGACATGATCAATAGCGAAGCGGGCAATGGTTTTACGCTCTTCGGCGCTGAGCTGGGAGAATTCGCCGCCGCTGCCGAGGAAGAACAGGCCGTCAACGCCTGCGGCGATCAGATCGTCGATCAGCGCGGCGGTGCCCGGCTTATCGAGCTGGCCATCGGCGGTAAATATGGTGGAGACAGGGGGAATGATCCCCGTGAACAACGCGGACTGCGGCATGAGATCTCCTTGCTGAATCATTTTGTTCTACATTATAGAACAGCGTTCATTAATTTAACGATCATACTATGACGCAGAAAAAGCGCAGGTAAATGGGAAGGGTTGAGGGAGTGCGGGAAATTTAAGCTGGATCACATTATGTGAGGGGTAGTGCCCCAGCGCATGTTTATCGGGCGCGGTGTTAACTTGCTGTTAATCCCTCGCAGGCATTTATGCAGTTGTTATGCATAACCTCAGCGCGGCATGATGACACCGCGGCGCTAAGTCGCTGATCGTACTGCCTTCATCATAAAACCCTGGGCAGCTTCACACTTTATCATTTTGATAATTTGCTATTAAATCCCATAATTATTTATTGATTTTTCTTAAGTCAAAAATAGTTAATTGATAATTATGCATAGTCATTCCGCAGGGACAAATAAATCATTTGGAATCAACAATATAACAAAATATGTCAAAGCATTAAATTCTACAAAATAATAACAAACCCAAATAATGCCAACAGATCCTGCTTAGCTATTCACCCGCCAACAATATCAAATTAATCATTATCTGATGCGAATCATGCAAATGAAAACAAATCCTCCGATCGCTAATTTCACGTGAGCAACATCACAATACGGTTTATTTA
>NZ_JAIWJZ010000048.1:0-257 GCF_020216105.1 Enterobacter sp. K16B | reverse complement strand
ATGGGCACCGGTCACGGGAGAGGTATTTCCACAACCGTGAGTCAGGCTCCACACAGAGCTTGTGTCCACCGATTTATCACCGGTGGTGAACGGTGGAGCGGTTAGCTGCAGGGACCGCATAGTGAAACGCTATATATGCATTGCGTTCATTGTCGCCAGCGTATTTGTGGTAAAGCGTGATGAACCGATTTCGTTCATTGCTTTCACCTCGATAGCGCAGGACAAGTAGCGTTAAGGCCGCCTCGGGCGGCCTTTTT
>NZ_JAIWJZ010000238.1:0-251 GCF_020216105.1 Enterobacter sp. K16B | reverse complement strand
AGTTCACCCGCGACCGCCTGCACCGCGAGGTGCGCCGCACCCAGGGCGCGGCGAGCTTTCCGGCGTCAGCGACACCCTGCGCGGTGAGGCGGACTACGGCTACGATGCCAAAGGGCGTCTGCTGAATGACGCGCTGGGCCGCCGTACGCACAAAATCGTCACCACGACGCACGGCACCACCGACACCCGCTTCCTGTGGCAGGGCTACCGCCTGCTGCAGGAGCAGCAGGAGAGCGGGCTGTGCAGCACGT
>NZ_JAIWJZ010000237.1:0-473 GCF_020216105.1 Enterobacter sp. K16B | reverse complement strand
CGCGGTTGCCGACGGGTATAAAGTGTTTGCGGTAATTGATGCCTCCGGTACCTACAGCAAAATGGCGCAAGAGATCACTCTGGCGCGTGTGGTGCAGGCTGGCGTGGTGCCGATGGACACGGCGGCGGTAGCCTCTGAGATCCAGCGGACATGGAACCGTGAAGATGCCGCGGAGTGGGCGGAAGTGTATACCCATATCTTCCCGGCGTATCAGTTGCTGATCGAAAGCTACGGCAAAGCACAGGAAGTGGTTAAAAACAGCGAAGTGCTCGATTCACAGCGTTAATCCCCTGCTCCACGGCGTAAAAACCGTGGAGCTGATTATTGCTTAACCGAACAGGCAGTAAAGCTGAAAATCTGCTTGACCGTGTTAGCGCAACTCCCTATAGTAGCGCCCCGTTGCCCCCAAGCGGTCAGGCAGCAAAACAATATGGTGAGGTGTCCGAGTGGCTGAAGGAGCACGCCTGGAAAGT
>NZ_JAIWJZ010000047.1:0-29434 GCF_020216105.1 Enterobacter sp. K16B | reverse complement strand
GGCGCATTAGCGCCGTTTTTTTTATTCCCGCCACGGCATAATCGGTACCGCGCTGATGGCGTTTTTCGGTGATCCCTCCACCACTTTGTCAGAATAGGCCAGGTAAGCCAGCGTATTGCGTTTGGCATCGTAGAAGCGCACAACCTGCAGCTTTTTAAACACCAGCGAGGTCCGTTTCTGGAACACCACGTCGCCCTGTGCTTTGCCGTTTTTAATTTTATCGCTCAGTTCAACCGGACCTACCTGCTGACAGGAGATCGCCGCGTCGGAGGTATCTTCCGCCAGCCCCAGGCCGCCCTTAATCCCGCCCGTTTTCGCGCGGCTGACATAGCAGGTGACGTTTTTCACGTCCGGATCGTCAAACGCCTCCACCACGATTTTGTGGTCAGGACCAAACATTTTAAACACGGTATCGACAGAACCAATCTGTTCAGCCTGCGCGGCGCGCCCGACCATCAGCATCAATGCGGTGAAGATCAAAGTCTTGTATTTCATATTGTTACCATTCTTAAAAATTACGCTGAGCGATTATTCAACACTTTAGACAAAAATGTAGCAAGATCACAGGATTAGAATATATTTGCCCATAATGTGCGCCAAAAAGCATGAATGCGCAAAAAAAACACTGAATGCTAAAACATCAAAAAATGCTATTATCCGCTAACCTGTTATCAGGCACCTGCTGTTTTAAGGATGAGGATAGTATATGGATCAGGCTGGAATTATTCGCGACCTGCTCACCTGGCTGGAAGGTCACCTCGACCAGCCTTTGTCACTGGACAATGTGGCGGCTAAAGCAGGCTATTCCAAGTGGCATCTGCAAAGGATGTTCAAGGATGTCACCGGTCATGCTATCGGGGCCTATATACGCGCACGTCGTCTGTCAAAATCTGCTGTGGCATTGCGCCTGACCGCGCGCCCGATCCTGGATATTGCCCTGCAGTATCGTTTCGATTCGCAGCAGACCTTCACCCGCGCCTTTAAAAAACAGTTCTCGTTGACGCCAGCGCTTTATCGTCGCTCGCCTGACTGGAGCTCGTTTGGTATGCGTCCGCCGCTGCGTCTGGGCGAGTTCGCGATGCCGAAATACGAAATCGTCACGCTGCCTGAAACCCATCTGATCGGGACAACGCAGAGTTACTCGTGCTCCCTTGAGCAGATTTCTGAGTTCCGTCATCAGATGCGCGTCCAGTTCTGGCGCGACTTCCTGAGCCACGCGCCGGCGATCCCGCCGATTCTGTATGGTCTCAACGAAACGCACCCAAGCCAGGAAAAGGATGACGAGCAGGAGGTGTTCTACACCACCGCGCTAACGCCAGACATGGCTAATGGCTATATTCAGGGTTCAAAGCCTGTGATGCTGGAAGGTGGCGAGTACGTGATGTTCGCCTATGAAGGGCTGGGAACGGGTGTTCAGGAGTTCATCCTGACCGTTTACGGGACCTGCATGCCAATGCTGAATCTGAATCGCCGTAAGGGTCAGGACATTGAGCGCTACTACCCGGCGCAGGACGCTAAACCGGAAGAAGGCCCAATTAATCTGCGTATGGAATTCCTGATTCCAATACGTCGTTAACGCTGCAGTTCATCGAGCGCAGGGGCATCAAGATGTGAAATGTCCCCTGCCATCTCCACCACCCAGCCTGACGCCAGCCACGCGCTTTCCTGATAATCAATCCGGGAAATGGAGCAGTTACGCAGACGCAAACGGCGCTCAGCATAAGCGGGTAATCCGAGGATCGTGCTCACCAGGCAACCCAACGCAATCCCGTGACTTACCAGCAGCGGACGGCTTCCCGCCGGCAGCTTCAGGCATTCCGCCAGTGCGGCATGCATACGTACGCTGAGCTCCTGCATGGATTCACCTTCAGGGATACGGCCATCTTCGGTACCGTTCACCAGCGTGCGACGCCAGCCCTCTTCCGTTTCAGTCAGCGTATCGATATGACGTTTTTCCAGCACGCCCATATCCAGCTCGCGCAGACGCGGCTCAAGCATAACATCACAGCCGCAGGCGTCCGCGATGATACGCGCCGTCTGCTGTGTGCGACCTAAGTCGCTGGTGATGACGTGGGTAATGCCCAGCGTTCTGGCACGCTCTGCCACCTGCCACGCTTGCTGCACCCCCTTCTCAGTGAGAGGACTGTCTGACTGGCCTTGAATACGTCGCTCGGCGTTCCACTGCGTTTCACCGTGGCGAACAAGGTATACCTGTAACATGCTTTTTTTCCGTTATACTGCGATGAGTTTTTTTTGAATCGAGCTTAATTATGCACCATGTTGTCTCTGCTACCACTAATCCTGCCAAAATTCAGGCAATTCTAAGGGCATTTGAAGAGATCTTCGGCGCAGGATCCTGCCATATTGAAGCCATCGGCGTCGAGAGTGGTGTTCCTGAACAGCCGTTTGGCAGCGAGGAAACGCGCGCTGGCGCACGAAATCGCGTGGCAAATGCCAGAGCTGCAGCACCGGACGCTGACTTTTGGGTCGCCATTGAAGCCGGTATCGATGAAGGCGCAACCTTTAGCTGGGTGGTGATTGAAAGCCGTGAACAGCGCGGTGAAGCACGTTCGGCCACCCTGCCGCTGCCGGCGATCATTCTGGAAAAAGTGCGTGCGGGTGAAGCGCTCGGGCCGGTGATGTCGCAGTACACCGGCATTGACGAAATTGGCCGTAAAGAAGGGGCGATTGGCGTCTTTACCGCCGGCGCGCTGACGCGTTCAGGCGTTTACCACCAGGCGGTTATCCTGGCGTTAAGCCCGTTCCACAACGCGATTTATCGCTAGGCATTTTTCAACAACACCGCTTCCAGCCACTGGCGCAGCTCAACCGGGGCCGACTTCAGGCTGTTCGAGCCGCGGGTAATCGTTGCGATGCCCGCGCCGAGCTCATTTTTGAGCTCGCGCTGGCTCATCTCACCGCGCAACAACTCTTCAATGATCCGCACGCGCGTGCCCAGCGCCTCGCGCTCGTCCGGCGTGAGCATCAGCTGCATCAGGGGTAAATGCAGATCCTGATCGTATGACTGGCGAAGCAACTCCACAAAACGAAGCCACTCCTGGTGACGTTGTTCGGCCATTGCCGAGGAATACGGGGAATGCGGGGTCATGTTATGCTGCCTCTTGTACTCATTAGCGAGTACAGCATAACACAACCCACGCCGATCAGTAACGTCTCTGCCACTCGGCATCGCTCATCAGGGTATCTTTCTGCCCCATGAAGTAGCGATAGTAGGCATCATACGCCAGCACGTTTTTCACGTATCCGCGGGTTTCCGAGAACGGAATACTCTCGACAAACGCCACGGCGTCGATGCGTCCGGCGCTGTTGCCAAGCCAGGTACGCACGCGACCTGGCCCCGCGTTGTAGGCCGCCGAAGAGAAGATGCGGTTATTGCCGAACTGCTGATACACGTACTGGAGATAGCTGGTACCGATGTTAATGTTGGTATCCGGATCCAGCAGCTGTGACGGGCTGCTGTACCCTGGAATATTAAACATCTTCACCGTATGCGTCGCCGTACCCGGCATGATCTGCATCAGGCCACTGGCCCCTACCGGGGAACGGACTTTCGGGTTCCACGCGCTCTCCTGACGGGCAATCGCCATCGCGTAACTTTGCGGGATATCTTTACCGCGGGTGTAGCGTTCGAAAAGATCGTTATAAGCCAGCGGGAAACGCTCTTCGAGATGATCCCACAGCTTACCGGCGATCGTCGCCTGCACGCTCAGATCCCACCAGTGATTATCAAAGGCATAGCGGGCAAGCTGGGCTTTTTCGTCGGTAGTGCGGCTGGTCACCAGATTCGCCCACTCGCTGCGCGCGGTATTGTCCATGTTCCAGTACATCAACTCGCGCACGCGCGCCATTTCCGGCCCCTGCGTCAGTGCCGGGTTAGCATTCGCGGGCGCTTTATCAATGCGGAAGGTGTACTCCTCGCCCAGACGCTGTGCGGCCGCCATCGGGTAGAACCCGCGCTGCTGCATCAACGCATGGAGGATCTCTTTGGCTTCATCATCACGACCGCGCTCCATTAGCAGATCGGCCTGCCAGTAACGCCATTCGTCCTTCTCTTTCGCTTCCATAGGCAAACGCGCCAGCCAGGTATTCAGCCCCCGGCGATCGCCCGTCCCCAGCGCCATTCGCACACGACGTTCCACCAGCGAGGTGGAGTTTGAGCGCATAATCGCATCGTCTCGCCAGCGCGCCTGTTCGTCGGTCACATCCGTGCCCATCAGTCGCCACGCCACGATGTCGCGCAACTCCTGGGTTTGGTCTTCATTGAGCTGCTGCGCCTGCACCAGCTGCGGGATCATCAGCCGCGCGTTTTCCACATCGTCACGCGCTACGCTGGCAAAGGCTACCGCCGCCATCTGGCGGGTAAAATCAGTCGCCCCCGTACTGCGCGCAAAGGTCAGGACGCTGTTGGGATCGTTTGCCAGTGCAATAACTGCCGAGGAGATCGTCTGGTAATCAGACGGCATCTGTCCCGCCAGCGCGGTCACCAGACGCGTGTTTCCGGCTTTCATCGCCAGACGGATGCGCTCAAGGTAGGCCAGCGGGTCCTGCTTGCCGGAGGCGCGCCATGCGCCAAACAGCGAATCGCAGGCGTTTGGCTGGCTTTTTCCGGTCAGCCACAGCTCTTTCGCCCCAGCCCAGGCCTCCTCTTGCTGACCGGTGGCCCATTTCGCATAGTAGTAGTTACACTGGGCTTCGGTGGTATTCGGCTTATCAGGACTGAACGCCAGCAGGCCACGCCAGTCTTCACGGCGCGCCAGTTCGTTCACAAAGCGAGACTGCAGAGTCCGCGCCGGCGGCAGGGTCGGGTTCGCCTGAATGAAATTATTCACGGTGACGGTCGGTTGATTCATGAGATCGTCCGTGATCTGACGATACTCCAGATACGGATACAGCGGATAATCCTTCAGCGTCGGCATCAGCGCCTGCACGGTTTCCATCTGCTTGTTGTCCCACGCCTGTTTAATCTGGGCGTAGCGGTTACGTTGTTCATCCAGTGAATCGGCATGCACCGCCTGGCTTACCGCCATTACGCATACGCTGGCAGCCAGCAGACGCCAGACCACCCGTTTGGCTTTTTCCACAAGCTCTTCCTCATTGTTTTTTCGTCAATTGCAGCGTCTTGCCACGTCAAAGTCTAATCAACTTATGCTAACCAGGCATCCTGCAACGCGCCACGTCATGGACACTTTTTTACCTTTCTTGCGCGTTTTAACACTCCCGACGTTCCTGGCTGGGATTAGGACGGGAAAAAGGCTACACTTCGAGGCTGAATTCCATTCTCATTACGATAAAAGAGGCGAAGTCCAACGTGGCTCAATTCGTTTATACCATGCATCGTGTCGGCAAAGTGGTTCCGCCGAAACGTCATATTCTTAAAAATATCTCGCTGAGCTTCTTCCCGGGCGCAAAAATTGGTGTTCTGGGTCTCAACGGTGCCGGTAAGTCCACCCTGCTGCGCATCATGGCCGGCATCGATACAGACATCGAAGGTGAAGCCCGTCCGCAGCCTGGCATTAAAATTGGTTACCTGCCGCAGGAACCTCAGTTGAACCCGGAACACACCGTCCGTGAGTCCGTCGAAGAAGCCGTTGCTGAAGTCGTCAACGCGCTGAAGGGCCTGGATGAAGTGTATGCCAAATACGCCGAGCCGGATGCGGACTTCGATAAACTGGCCGCACAGCAAGGCAAGTTTGAAGAGATCATCCAGGCGCATGACGGCCACAACCTGAACGTGCAGCTGGAGCGCGCCGCTGACGCTCTGCGTCTGCCGGACTGGGATGCGAAAATTGCAAACCTCTCCGGTGGTGAACGCCGCCGCGTGGCGCTGTGCCGCCTGCTGCTGGAAAAACCAGACATGCTGCTGCTCGACGAACCAACTAACCACCTGGATGCGGAATCCGTAGCGTGGCTGGAACGCTTCCTGCACGACTTCGAAGGCACCGTGGTGGCGATTACCCACGACCGTTACTTCCTCGACAACGTTGCCGGCTGGATCCTGGAGCTGGACCGCGGTGAAGGTATTCCATGGGAAGGCAACTACTCTTCCTGGCTGGAGCAGAAAGATCAGCGTCTGGCGCAGGAAGCGTCTCAGGAAGCGGCGCGTCGTAAGTCTATCGAGAAAGAGCTGGAGTGGGTACGTCAGGGTACGAAAGGCCGTCAGTCCAAGGGCAAAGCCCGTCTGGCACGCTTTGAAGAGCTTAACAATACCGAATACCAGAAACGTAACGAAACCAACGAACTGTTTATTCCACCTGGAGCACGTCTGGGGGATAAAGTGGTTGAAGTGACCAACCTGCGTAAGTCCTACGGCGACCGTGTGCTGATCGACGATCTCTCCTTCTCCGTACCGAAAGGGGCTATCGTTGGGATCATCGGTCCGAACGGCGCGGGTAAATCGACCCTGTTCCGCATGATGTCCGGTCAGGAACAGCCTGACAGCGGTTCTATCACCCTGGGTGAAACCGTGAAGCTGGCGTCTGTTGATCAGTTCCGTGACGCGATGGATAACAGCAAAACCGTGTGGGAAGAAGTTTCCGGCGGTCTGGATATCATGCGTATCGGCAACACCGAGATGCCAAGCCGCGCCTACGTTGGCCGCTTTAACTTCAAAGGCACCGACCAGGGCAAACGCGTAGGCGAGCTGTCCGGCGGTGAGCGCGGTCGTCTGCACCTGGCGAAGCTGCTGCAGGTGGGCGGTAACGTACTGCTGCTCGATGAACCAACCAACGACCTGGACATCGAAACCCTGCGCGCGCTGGAAAACGCCCTGCTGGAGTTCCCGGGCTGCGCGATGGTTATCTCGCACGACCGTTGGTTCCTTGACCGTATCGCGACCCACATTCTGGACTACCAGGATGAAGGTAAAGTGGAGTTCTTCGAAGGTAACTTCACCGAATACGAAGAGTACAAGAAACGCACGCTGGGCGCAGACGCGCTGGAGCCGAAGCGTATTAAGTACAAGCGTATTGCTAAGTAAGTGCCCAAAAAGCCGGGTGGCGCTCACGCTTACCCGGCCTACGGTTCTGCGCTGTTTGTAGGCCGGGTAAGGCGAAGCCGCCACCCGGCTTTTTTATTTGCCCACGTAATACCGCTTCACCTCATCAAACTGCATTGCAAAGTCGATATAGCTCATCAGCGCAGGCGAGTTGAGCTTACGGCTCGGGTAGGCCAGCCACAGGTCGTTTCCTTCGACGCGCCATTCCGGCAGCACCTGCACCAGTGCCCCTTTCTCGATCTTATCTTCCAGCAAAAAGGCCGGAAGCAGCGTGATCCCCGCACCGGCAATCGCACACTCGCGGGCGTATACCAGATTATCGGTCATGTGCGCGTTATCCGGCAGATAGCGGTAATCTTCGCCTGCGCTTTGCAGCAGCCACTCAGACCAGGCTTTGTGGGTAATACAGCGGTGCTCCACCAGCTGGCGAGGATGCGTCAGCGGCTCCCGACGCGCCAGGTACGCCGGTGAGGCCATCATATAGCGCGGGCAGTGTCCGATCATCCGGCCTATCAGAGAGGAGTCCTGCGGCTTACCTGTTCGCAGTGCCACGTCAAAGCCTGACTCGACCAGGTCCAGCACGTCGTCAGAAATGGAAACATCGAGCGAAACGTCAGGATAGCGGAGCTGAAACTCGGCGTTCATATGCGCCAGTAATGTCGCACCAATCCCTGCCGGGCAGGTGATGCGAAGCCGCCCGCTTGGGTTTTCGCGCAGGCGCTGAATGGCGTACTCCGCCCGCTCGCTGGCCGCCAGCATCTCCCGGCAGTGGACAAGATAGTGTTCACCCGCAAACGTCAGATTCAGCCGGCGCGTGGTGCGGTTAAGCAGGCGGATCCCCACCTGCTGTTCAAGCTGGCTGATGCGCTGGCTCACGCTGGATTTCGGCAGGCCGGCTTTCTGCGCTGCGGCAGTGAAGCTACCCATCTCAGCCACCAGCGCAAACAGCGCCATATCCTGCAGCTGTTTAAACATGATTGTTCATCCTGTACGAACGCTGAGTTCTTGATTGTCCATCTTATCACGCGTATGGCCACTTAATAGACTAGTCTCAACAAAACGTATTCCATTGAGGAGCACACCATGTCAGTCAAAGCCATTGCCGTTAACCCAGAAAATCCTTCCACTTTCATTGAAATTACTTCGCCAATGCCGCAGCCCGGCGAGCACGATCTGCTGGTGGAGGTGAAAGCCGTCTCCGTTAACCCGGTGGACACCAAGGTGCATGCAAGCCTGACCCAAAACGGGCTGAATGCGCCGCGCGTACTCGGATGGGATGCCAGCGGGATCGTCAAAGCCGTTGGGGCGGGCGTCACCGGATTCAAACCGGGGGATGAAGTGTGGTACGCAGGCGACATCACCCGTCCGGGCAGCAACACCACCCATCAGTTGATTGACGCGCGCATTGTCGGGCACAAACCCTCAAGCCTCGGCTGGGCGGCTGCCGCTGCTCTCCCGTTGACCGCACTCACCGCGTGGGAAGGCTTGTTTGAAAGGCTGAACATTCAGGATGCTGACGCAGACAAAACGCTGCTGATCATCGGCGGTGCGGGTGGGGTGGGATCGCTGGCGATCCCCTTTGCGAAGCACAACAGCAAGGTGAAGATCATTGCCACGGCTTCACGAGACGACTCCGCCCGGTGGTGTCGCGATCGCGGTGCAGATGTGGTGGTGAACTACCACGACCTGAAAGGCGAGCTGGCGAAACAGGGACTCACCTTTGTGGATTACATTTTCATCCTCAACGACACCGACGGACACTGGGATGCGGTCAGTGATCTGATTG
This sequence comes from Enterobacter sp. K16B, assembly GCF_020216105.1. Classification (NCBI taxonomy): domain Bacteria; kingdom Pseudomonadati; phylum Pseudomonadota; class Gammaproteobacteria; order Enterobacterales; family Enterobacteriaceae; genus Enterobacter; species Enterobacter sp. K16B. The sequence goes on along the minus strand of NZ_JAIWJZ010000047.1, from coordinate 20,633 downwards.
CGCCTCAGGGGCATATCTGTTCCATCGTTGAGAACGCGCATCCGCTGAACCAGGACAAGCTGAAATCGAAATCCGCCGCCCTGCACTGGGAATTTATGTACACCCGCAGCATGTACCAGACCGCTGATATGGCGCGTCAGGGTGAAATCTTAAATGAGGTGGCGAAGCTCGTGGATACCGGCGTGGTAGAAAGTTCGCTGAGTGAAACGCTGCACGGGCTGAGCGTGGAAAGCATTACCGAGGCGCACCGTAAAGTGCTGGACGGGCATATGCGCGGGAAAGTGGTGGTTGAGTTCTGAGTGGTTTGATGCCCTCACCCCGGCCCTCTCCCACAGGGAGAGGGAGGTTAACGCTTATCCCTGCTCCCCCATCATCTCCCTCACCAGCTCGACGCAGCGCAGGAAACGGGAGTCGTAATCCGACTCTTCCACATGCACAAACTCCACGTTGTTTTCCCTGAGCATATCCACCAGCATGGTCTGGAACTCACGCCTGTCCACGGAGCTGCCAAGGCTACGCATGCCGTCAGCCACCCACGGGGTGTTGTTTTCCAGCAGGATCACCAGGTCAAAGCGGTATTCATCAATCAGCGCCTGCACGAACGGGTGTTCGCGCCCTTCGTACTTTTTACAGAACGCCTGCGTGGTCACGAAATCGGTATCGATAAACGCCACCTTGTTGGCGTATTTCACCGCGAAATCAATGTACTGGGCATGCCCAAGCGCGATTTTATCGTAGTCGGAATACTGCAGGGCCATCTCATCGCCGCCCAGATGGGAGAAGACATAATCGCGTCCGTACTCCCAGGCGCTGGTGGTGTTGAAGATATTCGCCAGCTTGTTGACCAGCGTTGATTTCCCGCTCGACTCGCCGCCCAGGATCGCGACGGTGCGCACAAAGAACGGCTTCACCTCAGTCGGGATGTAATCCCAGTAGCGGAACGGGTTTTCGCGGATCTGCGCCCCGCTGATGTTCATAAAGGTGCGCTTCGGATCGATAAGCACCGTTTCAATGCCCAGATGCTCGCGGAACTGCGGCGCGTCGGACGCTTCAGAGGTGTAGATCCAGTTCGGGGCAATGCCCTTCTCTTCCATAAACGCCTTGATGCCGTTGCTCCACACATCCCAGCCGTGCGGATAGGGCTCCATGCCCTCTTCATTAAAAGCATGAATGCGAATATTTTTCTGATACTTGAAGGTCTGAAGCAGCCAGCGCAGGCGGTCCGGCACGGTCGGCTGCTGCGACATGGCGCTGTCCTCAAACAGCTGGCGATCGCGGGTTTCGTCGTACCCCATGATGATATGCAGTTCATCCACCTGACTACAGGCGCGCTGGATCAGATAGATATGCCCGGTATGCAGCGGGTAAAACTTGCCAAACACCACGCCGATGTTCTTTTGCATACGCGGAAATTCAAGCCCCAGAAAGCGGTGCAGCGCTTCCAGCTTCTGCGCGCTGGGGCTTTTGATTTTGGCGTTCAGCAGCTGGCTAAGGTAGCCTTTGGTCATACCGCTGGCGTCCGCCACCTGCTGCAGCGTGCAGCCCTTCTGACGGATTGCGGTTTTGATGTAGTCAAATGATGACATAAATTACGGTGCCTCCTGCAAAATCGAATACGTAATTATAAGTCGTCAAAGACATTTAACGCATCTGCGAGTTTTTTCACGCCAAATACCTGCATCCCTTCCGGGATTTTTTTCGGCACGTTAGCGGCCGGAACGATCGCCCGGCGGAAACCGTGTTTTGCCGCCTCGGAGATACGCTCTTGCCCGCTGGGCACCGGACGGATTTCCCCGGCGAGGCCCACTTCGCCGAAGACGACCAGATCCTGCGGCAACGGTCGGTCGCGCAGGCTGGAGACCATCGCCAGCAGCAGCGCCAGGTCCGCGCTGGTCTCAGTGACTTTGACGCCGCCGACCACGTTAACGAAAACGTCCTGATCCGCCATCTGCAGCCCGCCATGACGGTGCAGCACCGCCAGCAGGATCGCCAGACGGTTCTGTTCCAGACCGACCGCCACGCGCCGCGGGTTGCCCATCATCGAGTGATCGACCAGCGCCTGAATTTCGACGAGCAGCGGGCGCGTCCCTTCCCACAGCACCATCACCGAACTGCCGGAGGTGATTTCATCGCCACGACTGAGGAAAATGGCCGACGGGTTGCTGACTTCACGCAGCCCCTGTTCGGTCATGGCAAACACGCCCAGTTCGTTCACCGCCCCAAAGCGGTTTTTGTGGCTGCGCAGGGTACGGAAACGGGAGTCCGCGTCGCCGTCGAGCATTACGGAGCAGTCGATACAGTGTTCGAGCACTTTTGGCCCCGCCAGCGAGCCGTCTTTCGTGACGTGGCCGACCATCACAATTGCCACACCGCGCGTTTTGGCAAAGCGCGTCAGGTAGGCCGCCGTTTCACGCACCTGCGCCACGCTGCCCGGCGAGGACTGAATGTCCGCCATATGCATCACCTGGATGGAGTCGATCACCATCAGCTTCGGCTGCTCTTCTTCGGCGATCATACAGATCTGCTCGATGCTGGTTTCTGACAGCATGTTCAGGTTGCCCGTGGGCAGACCCAGACGGTGCGCGCGCATCGCCACCTGCTGCAGCGACTCTTCGCCCGTGGCGTACAGGGTTTTCATCTGTTCGGCGAGCTTGCAGAGCGTTTGCAGCAGCAGGGTCGATTTACCCGCGCCAGGGTTACCGCCGATAAGAATGGCGCTGCCCGGCACCACGCCGCCGCCGAGCACGCGGTCAAACTCTTTGAAGCCGGTGGAGAAGCGCGGCAACGCTTCAAGACTGATGTCCGAAAGCTTTTGTACTTTCGCCACACCGGCATTACCCGCATAGCCGCTCAGGCGTTCGTTGCGCGCCACGCTCGGCGAAGCCGCCACACCACGCACTTCGGTGATGGTGTTCCAGGCATGACAGGCGCTGCATTGCCCCTGCCAGCGCGGATAATCCGCACCACATTCATTACAGACAAATGCGCGTTTTGGAGCTTTCGCCACGGTTTACCTCGTTATTTCTGTGCGGCCTGCGTGCCGGGTGACGCTTACGCTTACCCGGCCTACAAAGCAGACCGTTATTTCTGATTAAGGCTGCCGGAGAGAATGCAGAACACCCCCATCAGGTCAGCATGACGGATAGTCACTTCCGTCTTTTCATTCACTTTTGGCTTGGCATGGTAGGCAATGCCAAGTCCGGCCGCTTTGATCATCGGCAGGTCGTTTGCGCCGTCCCCGATGGCGACGGTCTGCACGACCGGAATCTCATATTTTTCCGCCAGACGGGTCAGGGTGTTGGCTTTGTACTGGGCATCCACAATATCGCCGATCACCTGGCCGGTCAGTTTACCGTCCATGATCTCCAGCTCATTAGCCACCACGGTGGTCAGATGCAGTTTTTCCCGCAGATAATCTGCGAAGAAGGTGAAGCCCCCGGAGGCAATCGCCACTTTCCAGCCAAGGGACTGGAGCTTCAGCACCAGCTGCGTCAGCCCTGGCATCAGCGGCAGCACATCGCGCACCTGGCGCAGGATGTTGGCATCGGCCCCTTTCAGGGTCGCCACGCGCTGTCGCAGGCTGGCGGTGAAGTCCAGCTCACCGCGCATCGCACGCTCGGTCACTTCCGCTACCAGCTCACCGCTGCCCGCCAGTTTGGCGATCTCGTCGATACATTCGATCTGGATCGCCGTCGAGTCCATGTCCATCACCAGCAGACCCGGCGTCTTCAGGTGCGGAATTTTCCCCAGCGGGGCGACATCCAGCCCGGCGTCATGCGCCAGACGCGTTGCGCGCTGCGTCAGGGAGCCAGCCAGGCGAATAACCTGATAGTCTTCCACGCACCAGGCGGCGACGATAACCATCGCAGCGCCCAGCTTGCTTTGATACTGGGTCAGGCGTTGCTTATCCAGACCGCGTCCGTAGAGGAGCCAGCCGCTACGACCGGCGTGGTAATCCAGAGGCATCACCTCATCGCCACTTAAAGAGAGCGGCAATCCTGGCCATAAAGAGACATCCGTTGGCAGGTCACACCAGGTAATGTTCGGCATTAAAGCTCCTGTAATTTCGTTCGCGCCGGAAGGTTGCAGAGGGAAAATAACGCATGAGGCTACCCTGTAACCATCACTTCTGGCAACATTAAGCCGTAAATTTTCAGCAGGTGGAATATGGCTCGCGCAAAACTGAAATTCCGGCTCCATCGCGCCGTGATTGTCCTCTCCTGTCTCGCACTGTTAGTGGTGCTGATGCAAGGGGCGTCGTGGTTCAGCCAGAATCATCAACGGCAACGCAATCCGCAGTTTGAAGAGCTGGCCCGCACGCTGGCACGCCAGGTAACGTTTAATATTGCGCCGTCCATGCGTACCGAAACGCCGGACGAAAAACGTATAGGCCAGGTTTTACGTCTGCTGACGGAAAACAGCCGTATTCTGGATGCCGGTGTCTATGATGAGCAAGGCGACCTGATTGCCCGCGCGGGCGAACATGTCGACGTACGCGACAGGCTGGCGCTGGACGGTAAAAAAGCCGGCGGCTATTTCAACCAGCAGATTGTCGAACCCATTCAGGGAAAGAATGGTCCGCTGGGCTATCTGCGCCTGACCCTTGATACGCATACTTTGCCAACCGAAGCCAAGCAGGTCGATAACACCACCAACATTCTGCGCCTGATGCTGCTGCTTTCGCTCGCCATTGGCGTGGTTCTCGCACGCACCCTGCTTCGGGGCAAACGCTCGCGCTGGCAACAATCCCCGTTCCTGCTGACCGCCAGCAAATCCGTTCCAGAAGACGAAGAGAGCGAGAAGAAAGAATAGTGATAAAGTAGGCGGATGATTCGGAAAAGGAACTCTGCCATGACGACGTTACGCCTGCTTATCTCTGACTCTTACGATCCCTGGTTTAATCTCGCGGTTGAAGAGTGCATCTTCTGCCAGATGCCCGCTACCCAGCGCGTCCTGTTTCTCTGGCGCAACGCCGATACGGTGGTTATTGGCCGCGCGCAAAACCCGTGGAAAGAGTGCAACACGCGGCGTATGGAAGAGGACAATGTTCGTCTGGCGCGCCGCAGCAGCGGCGGTGGCGCGGTGTTTCACGATCTGGGCAATACCTGCTTTACCTTTATGGCGGGTAAACCGGAATACGACAAAACCATCTCAACGTCCATCGTCCTCAACGCGCTCAATGCGCTCGGCGTGACGGCGGAAGCTTCCGGACGTAACGATCTGGTGGTCAAAACGCCCGAGGGAGATCGCAAAGTATCCGGCTCTGCCTATCGCGAAACGATGGATCGCGGGTTCCACCACGGCACCCTTCTTCTTAACGCCGATCTCAGTCGGCTGGCGAACTACCTGAATCCCGACAAGAAAAAGCTGCAGGCGAAGGGAATTACCTCCGTGCGCGGCCGCGTGGCGAACCTGGTCGAGCTGCTGCCGGGCATTACCCATGAGCAAATCTGTGAGGCCGTGCGCGAGGCGTTCTTCGCGCATTACGGCGAGCGCGTGGAAGCTGAAGTCATTTCGCCGGATAAGACGCCGGACCTGCCAAATTTTGCAGAAACGTTTGCCCGCCAGAGCAGTTGGGAGTGGAACTTCGGCCAGGCACCGGCCTTCTCTCACCTGCTGGACGAGCGTTTTACGTGGGGCGGCGTGGAACTGCACTTTGACGTCGAGAAAGGGCATATCACCCGCACACAGGTGTTTACGGACAGTCTGAATCCGGCGCCGCTGGAAGCACTCGCAGCACGTTTACAGGGCTGTTTGTACCGGGCGGATATGCTGCAGCAGGAATGTGACGCGTTGATTGGGGATTTCCCGGAGCAGGAAAATGAGCTGCGGGAGTTGTCAGCGTGGATTGCACAGGCCGTGCGCTAGTAAAAAAGCCCGCTGGCGCTACGCTTAGCGGGCCTGGAAAACCGTAGGCCGGGTCAGGCGAAGCCGCCACCCGGCACAACAGCGCTTACTCTTTATCGCCCAGCAGAACAGATTCCAGCGCGATTTTGATCATATCGTTAAAGGTGGTCTGACGCTCGGCAGCGGTGGTCTGCTCGTGGGTACGGATGTGGTCAGACACGGTGCAGATGGTCAGCGCTTTCGCACCGAACTCAGCCGCGACGCCGTAGATGCCCGCCGCTTCCATTTCCACGCCCAGGATGCCGTATTTTTCCATCACGTCGAACATCTCGCCGCCGTCTGGTGCATAGAACAGGTCAGCGGAGAACAGGTTACCCACGCGCGCGTCCACGCCCAGTGCTTTTGCCGCGTCAACCGCGTTACGCACCATGCCGAAGTCGGCAATCGCCGCGAAGTCATGATCTTTAAAACGCATACGGTTAACTTTGGAATCGGTGCAGGCACCCATACCAATTACCACGTCACGCAGCTTAACGTCCATGCGCACCGCACCGCAGGAGCCGACGCGGATGATTTTCTTCACGCCGAAGTCGGTGATCAGCTCTTTGGTGTAGATAGAGCAGGACGGGATACCCATACCGTGGCCCATTACAGAGATTTTGCGGCCTTTGTAGGTCCCGGTGAAGCCCAGCATGCCGCGAACGTTGTTCACTTCACGCACGTCTTCGAGGAAAGTTTCTGCAATGTGCTTCGCGCGCAGCGGGTCGCCCGGCATCAATACGACGTCAGCGAAATCACCCATTTCTGCATTAATGTGAGGAGTTGCCATCTTCAGTTCCTTTTACATTGTTGTTTTTGCCGGGTGGCGGCTACGCCTTACCCGGCCTACATTCTGTTCTCCCTCTCCCTGTGGGAGAGGGTTGGGGTGAGGGCATCAGGCCGCACCCAACATCATTCAGAACATGGCCTTGCCATATTCCATGTCAGACGTACCAAAGTATTTCGCGATAGTCTGGCCGATGTCCGCGAAGGTTTCACGGTGACCGAGCGAACCGGGTTTCACTTTCGGACCGTACACCAGCACCGGAATGTGCTCACGGGTGTGGTCGGTACCGGTCCAGGTTGGGTCACAGCCGTGGTCCGCGGTCAGGATCAGAATGTCATCTTCTCCGACCAGCTCCATCAGCTCCGGCAGACGGCGGTCAAACAGCTCCAGACCGGCTGCATAACCCGCTACGTCGCGACGGTGACCCCAGGAGGAGTCGAAGTCCACGAAGTTGGTAAAGACGATGGTGTTGTCGCCCGCATCTTTCATCTCTTTGATGGTGGCATCAAACAGCGCATCCAGACCGGTCGCTTTTACTTTCTTCGTGATACCGCAGTTGGCGTAAATATCCGCAATTTTACCCACGGAAACCACGTGACCGCCTTTTTCATCAACCAGCTTCTGCAGCACGGTAGGCGCCGGTGGCTCAACGGCCAGATCGTGACGGTTACCGGTACGCTGGAAATTACCCGCTTTGTCGCCGATAAACGGACGCGCGATAACGCGGCCAATGTTGTAGCCGCCTTCGGTCAGCTCTTCACGGGCGATTTCGCACAGCTCGTAGAGTTTATCCAGGCCAAACGTTTCTTCGTGGCAGGCAATCTGGAACACGGAGTCAGCAGAGGTGTAGAAAATCGGCTTGCCGGTCTTCATGTGCTCTTCGCCCAGCTCGTCCAGAATCACGGTACCGGAAGAGTGGCAGTTACCGAGGTAGCCCGGCAGATTGGCACGCTTCACCAGCTTATCCAGCAATTCCTGCGGGAAGCTGTTCTCGTGATCGGAGAAATAACCCCAGTCGAACAGCACCGGCACACCGGCGATTTCCCAGTGCCCTGACGGGGTGTCTTTACCGGAAGAGAGTTCGTGCGCCCAGGCGTAGGCACCCACCACTTCCGCGTTGCCGTCCATACCGGCGGCAATTTTACCGGTAGAACCTTCATGCGCTTTGACCAGGCCGAGGCGGGTCAGGTTGGGTAGAGTCAGAGGGCCTTTACGACCGTTGTCCGCTTCGCCTTTCGCACAGGCTTCCGCGATGTGACCCATGGTATCGGAACCCACGTCACCAAAACGTTCTGCATCTTCGGTTGCGCCGATGCCGAATGAGTCCAGCACCATAATAAATGCACGTTTCATAATTGTTCTCCGTACGTAGTGCTTCAAAAATTATCGATCAGAACAGTATACCGCTATTCGGTGATACGGCGATAGACCGTCGGTGTGGTTTCTGGCGCTTTGTCATCAAGCACAATGGCCGCTTTCACCGCTTTCGCCGCTTCCTGCCAACTGGCTTCATCTTTCGCGTGGATCACCGCCAGCGGACGTTGGCCGTCAACGCTGTCGCCCAGGCGGGCCATATCGGTAAAGCCAACGCTGTAATCAATGGTGTCTGAGGCCTGACGACGACCGCCGCCCATCGAGACCACCGCCATACCCAGCGCACGGGTGTCCATGGCGGAGACAAACCCTTCACTGTCGGCATACACGGCTTTGCTGAGCGTCGCGGTTGGCAGGTACTTCGCATAGTTTTCGACGAAATCTGTCGGGCCTTTCTGCGCCGCAACCATGCGGCCGAAGATCTCCGCCGCTTTGCCGTTGTCCAGCACCGCCTGCAGCTTCGCGCGCGCTTCGGCCTCGTCTTTGGCGAGGTTGCCGGAGATCAGCATCTCTACGCACAGCGCCATGGTGACGTCGAACAGGCGCGGGTTACGGTATTCACCCGTCAGGAACTGCACCGCTTCACGCACTTCAACGGCGTTACCGGCGCTGGAGGCCAGCACCTGGTTCATGTCGGTCAGGAGCGCGGTGGTGCGCACGCCTGCGCCGTTGGAGACGCCAACGATCGCTTCGGCCAGCGCTTCAGAGAGTTCATAGGTTGGCATAAACGCACCGCTGCCCACCTTCACGTCCATCACCAGCGCATCCAGTCCTTCCGCCAGTTTCTTCGCCAGGATAGAAGCAGTGATCAGCGGGATGGAGTCAACGGTCGCGGTAATATCGCGGGTGGCGTAGAAACGTTTGTCTGCCGGAGCAAGTGAGCTGGTCTGGCCGATAATCGCCACACCAACGTCTTTAATAATGTCGCGGAAGCGATTGTCATCCGGGAAGATATCGAAGCCCGGAATGGCTTCCAGTTTGTCGAGCGTACCGCCGGTGTGGCCCAGGCCGCGTCCGGAGATCATCGGAATGTAACCACCGCAGGCGGCTACCATTGGGCCGAGCATCAGCGACGTCACATCGCCTACGCCGCCGGTAGAGTGTTTGTCGACAATCGGGCCGTTAAGATTGAGGCTCTTCCAGTCCAGAACGGTTCCTGAATCTCGCATCGCCATGGTCAGCGAGACACGCTCGGGCATCGACATATCGTGGAAGAAGATGGTCATCGCCAGAGCCGCAATCTGCCCTTCAGAGATGGTGTTATCACGAATGCCGTTGATAAAGAAGCGAATCTCTTCGTCGCTTAATGCATGACCATCACGTTTTTTACGAATAATTTCTTGTGCGAGAAACACGGTAACCCCCATGAGGAATCGGGTGAAGGGTGGCGGGTACGGTTTACCCGACCACGATCCGGGTAGGCCGGGTAAGCGTAGCGCCACCCGGCAATTCAAACTCAGTAGCTGCTTGCGCTCTTGCCGTCGCCGTGTCCCAGCGCTTTCAGCAGGCTGGCCAGCAGGCTTGACGCGCCGAAGCGGTAGTGACGGGAATCAGCCCAGTCAGCCCCGAACAGTTCATCTGCAATGGCGAGGAATGTCTGTGCATCTTCAGCGGTACGCACGCCGCCCGCCGGTTTGAAGCCCACGGTTTTTTCCACGCCCATATCGCGGATCACTTCCATCATGATGCGTGCGCTTTCCGGGGTCGCGTTTACCGGCACTTTACCGGTTGAGGTTTTGATGAAATCGGCACCGGCTTTGATGGAGATTTCAGAAGCTTTACGGATCAACGCCTCTTCTTTCAGCTCGCCGGTTTCGATGATCACCTTAAGCAGCACGTTTGCCGCCGCGCAGGCCTCTTTACAGGCTTTCACCAGGTCAAAGCCCACCTGCTCGTTGCCGGCGATCAGCGCACGGTACGGGAAGACCACGTCAACTTCGTCTGCGCCGTAAGCAATCGCCGCACGGGTCTCTGCCAGCGCAATCTCGATATCGTCGTTGCCGTGCGGGAAGTTAGTCACGGTTGCAATGCGCACGTCCGGAGTACCCTGCTCTTTCAGCGTTTTACGGGCAATCGGGATAAAGCGCGGGTAGATACAGATGGCTGCAGTGTTACCGACGGGCGTTTTCGCCTGATGGCACAGGGCGATGACTTTTTCATTGGTGTCGTCATCGTTCAGGGTGGTCAGGTCCATCAGTTTCAACGCGCGCAGGCTGCTTGCAGTTAAATCGGTCATAACATTCTCCAACGGCAGTGCCGTATCAATTTTACCTTGCGGGTCTGTGAGTATTCTAACATCTACCCGCATCCACACTTCGACATTCATCACAGTTAATGAAAATTGCGTGCAAATTTGCATTACTGTAATGAGATCTTCTTCAAACTTTAGTACGGAAATCGTCGACTAAAACAGCGATTCCCCCTGTCAGATCAAAAGCCCTGACGGGCCGGCTTCCTACAATCCGTTCACCATCCGCAGAACATTGAAGGAAGCGAACATGTCCCACGCCAGCCCCGACGCCCTGCAACAACGTTGCCAGCACATTGTGACCAGTCCGGTGCTAACCCCCGAACAAAAACGGCATTTTCTGGCGCTGGAAGCGGAAAATAATCTGCCTTATCCGGCACTACCAGAGGCTGCCCGAGCCGCGCTGGACGAGGGGTTTATCTGCGACATGTTCGAAGACCACGCGCCCTACAAACCTCGTTATGTTCTGCCGGATTACGCAACATTTCTGGCTAACGGTTCAGAGTGGCTGGAGCTTGAGGGGGCGAAAGATCTTGATGACGCCCTCTCGCTGTTAACCATCCTCTACCACCATGTTCCGTCCGTCACATCGATGCCGGTCTATCTCGGCCATCTCGATGCACTTCTGCAACCGTATGTTAGAATTCTAACACAAGACGAAATCGATATTCGAATAAAACGTTTCTGGCGTTACCTCGACCGCACCTTGCCCGACGCCTTTATGCACGCCAATATCGGCCCGGCAGATACGCCCGTCACGCGCGCAGTTTTACGCGCCGATGCAGAACTGAAGCAGGTCGCACCGAATCTGACATTTATTTATGACCCGGCGATCACGCCAGACGATCTGCTGCTTGCGGTCGCTAAAAACATTTGCGAATGCAGCAAACCGCATATTTCGAATGGCCCGGTGAATGATAAAATTTTCACAAAAGGCCGTTACGGTGTCGTGAGTTGCTACAACTCCCTGCCGCTGGCTGGCGGTGGCAGTACCCTGGTGCGCCTCAACCTCAAAGCCATTGCCGAACACAGCACCTCCCTCGACGATTTTTTCACCCGTACGCTTCCCCACTACTGCCAGCAGCAGATCGCCATCATCGATGCCCGCTGCGATTTTCTGTATCAACAGCCCGGCTTCTTTGAGAATAGCTTCCTGGTGAAAGAGGGGCTGATTGATGCCGATCGGTTTGTGCCCATGTTTGGCCTGTACGGCCTGGCGGAAGCGGTCAATGCGCTCTGTGAAAAAGCAGGTATCGCTGGGCGTTATGGCAAAGATGAGCAGGCCAACGCGCTGGGCTATCGCATCAGTGAACAGCTGGCGGCGTTTGTTGAACATACGCCGGTGAAACATGGCTGGAAGCAGCGCGCGATGCTGCATGCGCAGTCGGGGATCAGCTCTGATTCGGGTACCACGCCGGGCGCGCGTCTGCCCTACGGTGACGAGCCGGATCCCATCAGCCACCTGCTGGCCGTGGCTCCTCATCACCAGTACTATCATTCCGGGATAAGCGACATACTGACATTGGATGAGACGGTAAAACGGAATCCCCAGGCGGTGGCTCAACTCTGTCTCGGCGCGTTCAACGCGGGCATGCGGGAATTTACGGCCAACGTCGCGGGTAACGATCTGGTCCGCGTGACCGGCTATATGGTGCGATTATCGGATCTGGAGAAATACCGGGAAGCAGGTTCGAGAACCAATACCACGTGGCTGGGTGAAGAGGCCGCGCGCAATACCCGTATTCTGGAACGTCAGCCACGCGTGATAAGCCATGAACAGCAGATGCGCTTTAGTTAGTCAGGTCATTCCTTTTTCCTGCGTGGACGGTCCAGGCAGCCGGCTGGCCCTGTTCCTGCAGGGCTGCAACCTGCGCTGCAAAACCTGCCACAATCCGTGGACGATCGGCCGCTGCAACGACTGTGGAGACTGCGTTCCCCACTGCCCTCATGAAGCCCTTAGCATTCAGGCCGGACGCGTCTGGTGGCAGGAGAGTCACTGTCAGCAGTGCGATACCTGTCTGCACCTGTGCCAGCAGCAGGCGACGCCCATGGCATACCGCCTGAGCGTGGAGGAGATCCTCGCGCAGATCCGCAAAGCAGCGCCATTTATTGAAGGCATCACCGTGAGCGGCGGTGAAGCCACGACGCAATTACCCTTTTTAGTCACGCTGTTCGCCGCGATCAAAGCCGATCCTGCTCTGCGCCATCTCACCTGCCTGGTCGACAGCAATGGTCTGTTAAGTGAAACCGGCTGGCAAAAGCTGCTGCCGGTACTGGATGGCGCGATGCTGGATCTCAAGGCGTGGGGAAACGAACGCCACCGCTTCCTGACCGGGCGCGATAACCCGCTGATCAAGCAAAGCATTCGCTGGCTGGCAGAACGTCATCGTTTGACGGAACTCCGTCTGCTGGTCATTCCGGAGCAGTGTGACTATCTGGAACAGCTCAAGCCGCTGACGACGTTTATCCATGGGCTTGGAAATGTGCCAGTGCGCATTAACGCGTTTCATGGGCAGGGTGTCTACGGTGAGGCGGCGTCCTGGCGCAGCGCTACGCCAGAGGACGTTGAACCGCTGGCGCAGGCGCTGGAAAAACAGAAGATAACGGTGATCCGTCCGGCGTTGTATCTATAGCGTGATGCCAAATACTGACCGCGTATTCTCCAGCAGCGCATCGGCAATCACCTCTTCAGGCTCTTTTCGCAGTTCACAAAGGGAGGTAAACACGCGCGCCGCCTGTTCGGGGCGATTCGGCTGCCCCTGAAAACCGTTCAGCGGCATATCCGGTGCGTCGGTTTCCAGCAGCAGGGCCGACAAGGGCAGCTGGGTCATCACGTCGCGGGTTTTACTGGCCCGTGGATAGGTGATGGTGCCGCCCACGCCGATTTTATAGCCCAGTTCAATAAAACGCTGCGCCTGCTGCAGGCTGCCGGAGAAACCGTGTACAACACCTTTTCGCGGTAGATCGATGCGTTTCAGGTGCATTGCCAGCTTATCGTGCGTGCGTCTTGAGTGGAGGATCACCGGCAGATCGTGACGCTTCGCCAGCCTGAGCTGCGCGTCGAGGATCGTCTGCTGGCGCTCAAACTGCGGATCCTCACGGTAAAGATCGAGGCCGATCTCACCGATGGCGACAAGTTTGTCTCCTGCGGTCAGCAGTACCTCATCGAGCCTCTCAATATGCTCGTCAAGATGTCGCTCAATCACGATCGGATGCAGGCCAAGCGCGGCAAAGAGCGCGGGGTGTTGTGCGGAAAGCACCAGCACGCGGGAAAAATAAGCCGCTTCAACTGAAGGCACAATAATGGCCTGAACGCCTGCCTCGGCGGCTTTCGCAATGCTTTGCGCTTCATCCCCTGTAAACGGCGGAAAATCGAAGTGGCAGTGGGTATCAACAAAGCGGTGCGTCACGCCAGATCCTCGTTATCTAATAAAGCGTCATTCGCCTGCGGGATATCCACCAGCGGCATCGTCAGGGCGTCGTTGGCGACTATCGCAGGCGGCGTAATAATGCGTTTATGCCGGTGAAGGGGCGGTTGCTCCGCCAGCATTTTTCCCACCGTCGCCAGGAAGTAGCGTCCGCATAGCCGACCCGTTTTGTAATCCATGCGCAGCGCAGGAATGCGGCTGCCCAGCGCCATGCTCAGCAGCGGCTTAGGGGGATAAATTTCAAAAATACGCAGTTTACCCGGCGGTTTTTCAATGAAACGCTGCATCGCGCCGTAGGTGGTTTCATGCTGCTTCGCGATATTCACCAGCGGCTGCAGACTGCTGTCACCCAGCCAGCGCTCCATCCGCTTAAACCACTGCGGGGTGTAGTACATTTGCGATGGCACGGTACGGATCACCACAATGGTTTTCGCCCCGCGCCGGGCAGCTTCCTGCACCGGTACTGCGTCACTGATGCCCCCGTCCAGATAGCTAATGCCATCCAGTAGCGCACCGGTACGATAAAAACCGGGAATGGCGCTGGAGGCGCGAATGATATCCAGCCAGTTCTCCTTCTGAGGAGAAAAATAGCCCGGCGAATAGTCATCCCCCCGGCTGGCGCACATCCAGAATTCTTTACCGCTATCAAACAGGCGGGCGGCGGTGTCCATGGCCAGCGGCATCTGGCTGGAGGTCGACTCCAGCAGCCAGTCGAGGTCGATCAGGTTACCGCCGCGCACAAAGCGCAGCGGATTAAAAAATTCTTTTGCCGTGGTGTAGCGCATGATGACCTTGCGCGCGTAGCCAGGCTGGTTACAGACATAAGCAGAGAGGTTTTGCGCCCCGGCAGACGTGCCGAAGTACAGGTCAAACGGGTTGAATTGCGCGCGCATAAATTCATCCAGCACGCCAGCGGTGAAAATACCTCGCTGTCCGCCTCCCTCGCAAACGAGCGCGAGTTGGCCTGCGCGAAACGGCTTTAACGTCAGCGGCGCAATATTGCCGAGCGTAACGGGAATTCGTTGCCCCACCTCTGCTTTCCTGTTTTGATTATTTTATAACACCACAGTAACGCACCCGGCCGGCAACGCAAATAAGAAAAAGCCAGTCGCAGTGACTGGCTTTTCTTTGTTGACAGAATATTGCGTTTGCTACGGACGTCGACGTCCCGTAAACAGGCTGACCAGGAACAGAATAATACCGACAACGAAGACAATTTTAGCTGCCCATGCTGCAGTACCTGCCAGACCACCAAAGCCCAATGCGGCGGCAATTAACGCGATAACCAGAAATATAATGCCCCAACGAAACATAAGCTTCTCCTTTACCATAGTTAATGTCGGCCGCTAAACGTGAGCGCTCAGGTCGCTCACCGGCGTTTTTCCAGAGTCGTTCTTATTTCGCCCGCCGGATTTAGCCAGACGGGCGAATTGTCCAGATTTACTTCGCTTTCAGATCGTTTTTAACGCTTTTCACACCATCAATGGCTTTCGCAATAGATTCGGCGCGTTCAATTTGCGCCTGAGAATCAACCGTACCGGAAAGCTGTACCACACCATCGGTGGTTTCCACTTTCACCTTACGGGATGGCACGATGTCATCTGCTAAAAGTTTAGCTTTGATTTCGCTGGTGGTGGCAGCATCACCGGCATAACCTTTCACCGACGCGTTTTTGCTGTCACGAACGTGCAGTTTATCGCTAACGGAGGCGACACCTTCGACGCCCTTAGCCACTTTCACCGCCTGTTCCGCCTGAGCCTGGCTTTCGACAAAGCCGCTCAGCGTGACCACTTTCTTGTCGGTCTTCACGGAAATATCGGTGCTCTTGATGGCTTCATCATCCACCAGTGCGGCTTTCACTTTTGCTGTGATTGAGCTGTCATCCATGAAATTGCCGACTTTATTCATAGAGCTATCGATTTTTTGCCCTGCGGTATCCGCCGTGGACTGTGCTTTATCCATGGTGCTGCTTTCCGCCAGCGCGGAGCCGCTAACCAGAACGCTACCCAGTGTTACAGCCAGCAGAGTTTTAGAAATCTTCAGTCTTGTCATATTCATCGATCTATTCCTGTGTTTACCCGTTATTCGGGCTACTTACTTCCTTAGTAGTTATATATATTGCGAATAAACACGCAGACGAAATGGATAACCTAAAGTCATGCATTGAACAGTTAATTTATCCACGCCCGGTGCTAAACACTGAGTTAAATATAGATCACTCTCACAGAGCCGCTTTCAGATTCGGGTAAAAAACGTGCAAAAAGCGCGAAAATGCAGTGAATTAAGAACATTCCGCAAGGGATTAATAAGACAGGAATTAAAGAAGAGCACGGCGACTGCCGTGCTCTGAGAGGGGATTAGTGTTCGCGCGTTTTGCGGAACTGAACGTCAGGATAACGTTCCTGAGTCAGGTTGAGGTTCACCATGGTTGGCGCGATATAGGTCAGGTTATCACCGCCATCCAGCGCCAGCTGAACTTCATTCTTACGCTTAAATTCTTCGAATTTCTTCACGTCAGCACACTCAACCCAGCGCGCGGTCGCCACGTTCACTGATTCATAAATCGCTTCCACGTTGTACTCGCTCTTCAGACGCGCAACAACCACGTCGAACTGCAGTACACCCACGGCCCCTACGATCAGATCGTTGTTGGCAATGGGGCGGAACACCTGCACCGCGCCCTCTTCGGAGAGCTGAACCAGGCCTTTCAGCAGCTGTTTCTGTTTCAGCGGATCCTTCAGACGAATACGACGGAACAGTTCCGGGGCGAAGTTCGGAATACCGGTGAACTTCATCATTTCGCCCTGGGTGAAGGTATCGCCGATCTGAATCGTGCCATGGTTGTGCAGCCCGATAATGTCGCCCGGATACGCCTCTTCCACGTGCGAACGGTCGCCCGCCATAAAGGTCAGCGCGTCGGAGATCACCACATCTTTACCGATACGCACCTGGCGCAGCTTCATGCCCTTTTCATATTTACCGGACACCACGCGCATAAAGGCCACGCGGTCGCGGTGTTTCGGGTCCATGTTGGCCTGAATTTTGAAGACAAAGCCGGTGAATTTCTCTTCTTTCGCTTCCACTTCACGGGTATCGGTTTTGCGTGGCATCGGTTGCGGCGCCCACTCCACCAGACCATCGAGCATGTGGTCAACGCCAAAGTTACCCAGCGCAGTACCGAAGAAGACCGGGGTGATTTCACCGCTCAGGAACAGATCTTTATCGAATTCGTGAGACGCGCCCTTCACCAGCTCCAGCTCGTCACGCAGCTGCGCGGCCAGCTCTTCACCAACAGCTGCGTCCAGATCCGGGTTGTCCAGACCTTTCACGATGCGCACTTCCTGAATGGTGTGGCCTTTACCGGTCTGATAGAGGTAAGTTTCGTCTTTGTAGAGGTGATACACCCCTTTGAACAGCTTACCGCAGCCAATGGGCCAGGTGATTGGCGCACAGGCGATTTTCAGCTCGTTTTCCACTTCATCCATCAGTTCCATCGGGTCACGGATGTCACGGTCGAGTTTGTTCATGAAGGTGAGGATCGGCGTATCGCGCAGACGGGTCACTTCCATCAGCTTACGTGTCCTGTCTTCTACCCCTTTCGCGGCGTCGATGACCATCAGACAGCAGTCCACCGCTGTCAGGGTACGGTAAGTATCTTCAGAGAAGTCTTCGTGGCCCGGGGTATCCAGCAGGTTCACCAGGCAGTCATGATACGGGAACTGCATCACGGAGGTGGTAATCGAAATACCACGCTGCTTTTCCATCTCCATCCAGTCAGATTTTGCATGCTGGCTGGAGCCACGGCCTTTAACGGTACCCGCAGTCTGGATCGCCTGTCCGAACAGTAACACCTTCTCGGTGATGGTCGTTTTACCGGCATCCGGGTGCGAGATAATGGCAAAAGTGCGGCGCTTGGCCACCTCTTGCAGATAAGGAGACAACGTCATAATCAAATCTTCTTATATAAGCGCGGCAGCACGCCACGCATCATGGAATACAAAATTGCGGCTATTTTACCCATCAACAGGGGGCAGGCAATCATTGTTTACACAGGAGTTGCTCCAGTTCGTTCAACGACGTCACGGTCCAGGTCGGCTCGATGCCTTCAGGCTTCACGCGGCCATGCGCGTTAAGCCAGACGGTCGACAGACCGGCATTCATGCCGCCCAGAATATCTGACTCTGCGGTGTCACCCACCATCAGGACGCGATCGCGGTCAGGGTTGCCGGCCTGCGCCAGCGCATAATCGAAAATACGCGGATCCGGTTTCGGCACGCCGACCTCTTCCGAGATCACCAGCGCGTCGAAATGATCGCGCAGGCCGGTACGCTCAAGGCGGATCTGCTGCAGGGCGGTAAAACCGTTGGTGATGATCCCCAGTTTTACCTTGCCTTTCAGTGCGTTCAACAACGACACCGCACCCGGCAGTGGCGCACAGATATCGGCCATAGCGTTCAGGAAGGCCTCGTTCAGCGTTCCCGGACTGACATTTAAGCGTTCTGCCCAGACGTCAAAGCGCTGGTGCTGAAGCTGTAACGCGGTGATGGCACCGTTCTGGTAATCCACCCACAGCGGTTTGTTGACCGCCTGATAGTCCTGAAAATCCTCAGCGGTGAAGGTCACGCTATAGTCGAGAAACATCCGCTGTAGACCCCCGAACGAATCGAACGTAAACAGCGTTTCGTCGGCGTCAAAGAAAATCCAGTCCCATTTCATCGTTACAACCTTATTTTCGTTATCCAATCGGCAGAGCCATAATAATGGCGTCTTCACGTCCCTCTGCGGTGGGGTAGTAGTTACGGCGGATTGTCGCCTCGTTAAAGCCTAAGCTTTCATAGAGCGCGATGGCGGCGACATTCGACGCTCGCACCTCCAGCCACAGGGTGAAAACGTCACGGGTTTCAAGCTCACGGATGAGGTGCGTAAGCAGTTCTCTTCCCAGCCCACGGCGCTGAAACGCAGGATCAACCGCGATATTAAACAGCGTCGCCTCATCCAGAACAACCTGCGTAATCGCGAAGGCGGCCATGGTGCCGTCAACGTCCAGGCGGTAGTTGAGATACCGTTCGCCCTGATTACTGGCGAAGGTTTTTTCGCTCCACGGAAACGCATGGGCGCGTGTTTCAATCGCAAACGCTGTGGTCAGGTCAGGCGTCGTGAGGGAAGAAATCGTGTTCATATTCGCAGATTTGTTGCCATAGCGCGCTTCGCGCTTTTGGGTTGGCTTTCAGTTCGTCCAGCGCTGGCGTGCAGATCTGGCTTCCCTGGAGCGGGATCGCATTTGCCTCTCCAATACGCCAGCTGTTACAGCGGCTGTCAGGAGGCAACATAGCGACCCGCTCTGGCGTCAGCTGTAAAACCTGGTCGGCCGTCAGCTTCAGGCTGCGAAGGACATCTCCGATCAGGGGTTCATTCAGGGCAGGCAGTTCTTCCGCCACCATCACCAGGCGAACGTGCGCCGGGATGGAGATGGCGATTTCGCCCTGCAACGCCGTCGGGCGACGCAAAGCCCACTGGGTGATGCCCAGCTGCTGCAACTGCCAGTCTCGTCGGGATGTCATAGGGAAAACTCCTATCTCTCAGGCGCGCAAATATAGCAAATGTGTCGAAACTGCGCCATCTACCTACTATAATCCCCGCCTGAGTTTATTGAGGAACAATTCATGTCTGCATTTACCCCGGCAAGTGAAGTCTTGCTGCGTCACAGTGATGATTTCGAAGAAAGCCGTATTCTGTTTGCCGGAGATATGCAGGATGACCTGCCTGCGCGTTTCGACTGTGCTGAAAGCCGTGCCCATACCCAATATTACCATCACTGGCAGGTGCTGAGCCGCCAGATGGGCGAGCGCGCGCGCTTTAGCCTGGTGGCAGAGCAGAACGATATCGCCGACTGCGATACGCTGATCTACTACTGGCCGAAGAACAAACCGGAAGCCCAGTTCCAGTTGATGAACCTGCTCTCCCTGCTGCCGGTCGGCTGCGATATTTTCGTCGTCGGTGAGAACCGCAGCGGCGTGAGAAGCGCAGAGCAGATGCTGGAAGAGTATGCCCCGCTGAATAAAGTCGACAGCGCCCGCCGCTGTGGTCTGTACCATGGCCGTCTGGAAAAACAGGCAACATTTGATGCCGCGACATTCTGGGACGAATATACGCTTGACGGTTTGACCATTAAAACCCTGCCGGGCGTGTTCAGCCGTGACGCGCTGGATGCGGGCAGCAAGCTGCTGCTTTCCACCCTCACGCCGCATACCAAAGGCAAAGTGCTGGATGTCGGCTGCGGTGCGGGCGTGCTGGCAACCGTGCTCGCCAGCCATTCTCCTAAAGTCCGTTTAACCCTGTGTGACGTCAGCGCACCGGCGGTAGAGGCCAGCCGCGCAACGCTTGCCGCTAACGGTATTGAAGGCGACGTGATTGCCAGTAACGTCTTTTCTGATGTCACCGGTCGTTTTGATATGATCATCTCTAACCCACCGTTCCACGACGGCATGGAGACCAGCCTCGAAGCCGCGCAAACGCTGATCCGTGGTGCAGTGCGCCATCTCAACAGCGGCGGTGAATTGCGTATCGTCGCGAATGCTTTCCTGGCATACCCGAAAGTGCTGGATGAAACCTTCGGCTTCCACGAAGTCATCGCCCAGACGGGACGTTTTAAAGTCTACCGCACCGTGATGACCCGTCAGGCCAAAAAGTAATCCCCCCCCTCCAGGCCGGATAAGCGAAAGCGCCATCCGGCCATACACGACGCGCCTATCGGCCATTTTTGCATCAATCAAGGCATCACGCGCACTTTTCTGTTGACGTAAAGCTGAAAACATCTAGAATGCGCCTCCGTGGTTACGATACTTTTACAGTATCGATGGTATGCGAAGGTGGCGGAATTGGTAGACGCGCTAGCTTCAGGTGTTAGTGT
>NZ_JAIWJZ010000236.1:0-263 GCF_020216105.1 Enterobacter sp. K16B | reverse complement strand
TTGGTAAGGGTGAGGTCCCCAGTTCGACTCTGGGTATCAGCACCACTTTATACTTAGGTTAAAGTTCGGCAAGAAGTAAAAGAATTTGTCTGGCGGCTTTAGCGCGGTGGTCCCACCTGACCCCATGCCGAACTCAGAAGTGAAACGCCGTAGCGCCGATGGTAGTGTGGGGTCTCCCCATGTGAGAGTAGGGAACTGCCAGGCATCAAATTTAGCGTGCTGATATGGCTCAGTTGGTAGAGCGCACCCTTGGTAAGGGTGAG
>NZ_JAIWJZ010000046.1:0-27678 GCF_020216105.1 Enterobacter sp. K16B | reverse complement strand
CCCCATCATTATGAGTGATGTGCTCTAACCAACTGAGCTACGTAGCCATCTTTTTTTCGCGTTACCTTATCGGCGTTGCGGGGCGCATTATGCGTATAGACCCTTGCAGCGTCAACACCTTTTTCAACGAAAATGGCGGGAATGTGACTGTTTGGTTAGGTTGCGAACAGCGTGGCCGAATATTCGGCAATTATTGGTTATTAATCGGTTTTAGCGGAGGAAAAGTGGAGCGAAAAAAATCAGGCCCCGCAGGGCCTGATGATGAAATGATTGATTATTTATAGGCAGACTGGTGAACGCCTACCGCGCGGCCTGATGGATCGTTCATCGCTTTGAAAGATTCATCCCATTCAATGGCTTTCGCGGAAGAGCAGGCGACGGACGGCCCCCCTGGCACACACTCTGCAGCACTTGGTACCGGGAACAGTTCTTCGAAGATCTCACGGTACAGATACGCTTCTTTAGAGCCCGGCGTGTTGTACGGGAAGCGGAAGCTGGCGGTTTCCAGTTGTTGGTCTGAAACCTGTTTCGCCGCCACCTCTTTCAGGGTGTCGATCCAGCTGTAGCCTACGCCATCAGAGAACTGCTCTTTCTGACGCCATGCCACACTTGCCGGCAGGTAGGATTCAAAACATTCGCGCAGGATATGTTTTTCCATTTTGCCGTTGCCGCACATTTTATCCTGCGGGTTGATGCGCATCGCCACATCAAGGAATTTCTTATCCAGGAACGGAACGCGTGCTTCTACGCCCCAGGCGGACATCGCTTTGTTAGCTCGTGCGCAGTCAAACATGTGCAGCGCCTGCAGTTTACGCACCGTCTCTTCGTGTAACTCTTTGGCGTTTGGCGCTTTGTGGAAGTACAGGTAGCCGCCGAACACTTCATCAGAGCCTTCACCGGAGAGCACCATCTTAATGCCCATCGCCTTGATCTTGCGCGACATAAGGTACATTGGCGTGGAGGCGCGAATGGTGGTCACATCATAAGTTTCAATGTGATAGATCACATCGCGGATCGCATCCAGACCTTCCTGCACGGTGAAGTGAATTTCATGGTGCACCGTCCCCAGATGGTTTGCCACTTCCTGCGCGGCTTTCAGGTCAGGCGCTCCTTCCAGACCCACGGCAAAGGAGTGCAGCTGTGGCCACCAGGCTTCAGAGCGCTCCTGATCTTCCACACGGCGGGCGGCAAATTTCTTGGTGATCGCCGAGATCACGGAGGAGTCCAGACCGCCGGAGAGCAGCACGCCGTAGGGCACGTCAGACATCAGGTGGCTTTTCACGGAATCTTCCAGTGCCTGGCGCAGCTCGGCTTTGTCCGTGACGTTGTCTTTTACGGCATCATAGTCGAACCAGTCGCGCTGATAATACTGACGGATCTCGCCGTCTTTGCTCCACAGGTAGCTGCCCGCCGGGAACTCTTTAATGGTGCGGCAAACCGGCACCAGGGCTTTCATCTCAGACGCGACATAGAAGTTGCCGTGTTCATCGTGGCCCATGTACAGCGGGATAATACCGATATGGTCACGGCCAATCAGGTAGGCGTCTTTTTCACTGTCGTACAGGGCGAATGCAAACATACCCTGAAGGTCGTCCAGGAACTCGGGTCCTTTCTCCTGATACAGCGCCAGGATGACTTCACAGTCAGAGCCGGTCTGGAACGCGTAGCGGTCACCGTACTCGGCGCGCAGCGCCTGGTGGTTGTAAATCTCACCGTTAACCGCCAGCGCGTGCGTTTTTTTCTCGTTATACAGCGGCTGTGCACCGGCATTGACGTCGACGATTGACAGACGTTCGTGTGCCAGAATGGCTTTGTCACTGGCGTAAACGCCGGACCAGTCCGGGCCGCGATGGCGCATCAGGCGGGACAGTTCGAGTGCTTTTTTACGCAGTTCGCCCGCGTCAGTTTTAATATCCAGTACGCCAAAAATAGAACACATAACCTTCTCCGTTAACCCTGTTGCGTTGTGATGTTGCTTGCTTATGAAAATGCCGCAAAGGGGAAGGGCGCGCAAGCGTTTTGCGGGTGAAAACGGAAATAGTGCAATGGCGGTTGCGGATTAGTGAAAAACGCGTATGTGATGAGCGCATTTATTGATGATTATTCAATAAAAGCGTCTTTTCGTTAGATGGAATTGGGTTTTGCATACATAAAAATAAAGAACCACGCCCTGAGGCATGGTTCGGTATCAGATAATGTCAATCTCGTCGACGGAGGGGTAAATCCAGCTTGGCCGGAACGGCATTGAATCGATGTCATCAAGCTGAGAGACGCCGGAGAGCACCAGAATCGTCTCCAGACCGGCCTGGAAACCGGCCAGAATATCGGTGCGCAGGTTGTCGCCGACAATCACGGTCTCTTCAGAGTGGGCCTGCATCTTGTTGAGCGCGGCACGAATGATCCACGGGCTTGGCTTGCCGACATAGAACGGCTTGCGCCCGGAGATCTTCTCGATACCGGCGCACAGCGCGCCGCAGGCCGGATAAAAGCCGCGGCCATGGGTATCCGGGTTGGTGGCAATAAAGCGCGCGCCGTTAGCCACAAAGAAAGAGGCTTTATGCATCATCTCCCAGTTGTAGGAGCGCGTTTCACCCACGATCACAAAGTCCGGGTTGACGTCGGTGATGGTAAAGCCCGCTTTGTACAGCTCGTGGATCAGCGCCCCTTCACCAACCACGTAGGCTTTTTTCCCTTCCTGACGCTTCAGAAAATCCGCCGTGGCCATCGCCGAGGTATAAAACACGCTGTCCGGGACGTTGACACCCGCCGTCGCAAAGCGGTTTGCCAGATCCTGACCGGTCTGAGAAGGGTAGTTCGTGAGAAGAACCAGAGGCATTCCTTTGTCGATGATACGGTGAAGAAACTCCGCAGCACCCGGCACGGCAACGTTGTCGTGCATCAGCACGCCGTCGATATCACAAATTACATTCTTAATGGTCATGGACATTCCGACATCAAAAAAAGAAGGCGTTACTATAAGGTCCGATTAACTTTCCAGCAAATGCTGCAGCAGAATTCCGTTGAGCATTGCCCGTTTGACCAGCGCGAACGCGCCAATCGCCGAGCGATGGTCAAGCTTTGAACGAACCACCGGGAGGTTCTGGCGGAATGCTTTCAGCGCCTGGGTGTTAATACAGCCTTCAATGGCGGGGAGCAGAACCTTTTCTGCCTCCACAATTTCACCTGCGATCACCACTTTTTGCGGGTTAAACAGGTTAATGGCGATGGCTATGGTTTTCCCCAGATGGCGTCCCACCTGTTCGATCACTTCGCAGGCCAGCGCGTCGCCTTTATTGGCGGCTTTACAGATGGTGCCTATCTTGCAGTCGTCCAGCGTCACGCGGCTTTGGTAACCCTGTTCCAGCAGATGGCGGACGCGCTGCTCGATGGCGGTGTTGGCGGCAATGGTTTCAAGGCAACCGAAGTTTCCGCAGTGGCAGCGCTCCCCGAGGGGTTCAACCTGAATGTGGCCAATCTCACCGACGTTACCGTTGCGACCAATAAAAATACGGCCATTAGAGATAATGCCGGCGCCCGTACCGCGGTGAACGCGCACCAGAATAGAGTCTTCGCAGTCCTGACTCGCACCAAAGTAGTGCTCAGCAAGCGCCAGAGAGCGAATGTCATGGCCCACAAAGCAGGTCACTTTAAAACGCTTTTCCAGCGCGTCGACCAGCCCCCAGTTTTCAACCTGAATGTGCGGCATATAACGGATCACGCCGCTTTCCGGATCGACCAGACCGGGCAGGATCACCGAGATGGCGATGAGTTCGCGGATCTTGCGCTGACAGCTTTCAATAAACAGCGCGATGGTGTTCAGCAGCGCATGCTCCAGTGTTTCCTGGGTACGCTCCGGAAGGGGGTAGTGTTCTTCCGCAATGGCTTTGCTGCTCAGATCGTAGAGCGTGAGCGTGGTGTCATGACGACCCAGCCGGACGCCGATCGCCTGAAAATTACGGGTTTCGGTAACAATGGAGATCGCGCGGCGGCCCCCGGTAGAGGCCTGCTGATCGACTTCTTTGATCAGACCGCGCTCGATGAGCTGGCGGGTAATTTTTGTCACGCTGGCGGGAGCAAGCTGGCTTTGTTCGGCTATCTGGATACGTGAGATTGGACCATGTTGGTCAATCAGGCGATATACCGCCGCACTGTTAAGTTGTTTAACGAGATCGACATTACCGATTTGAGCTTGTCCGCCAGGTGTCATACTTTTACTTACTCAGTGACGACCTCGTTACCATTAACGATGGTCTTAATAATTTTATAATCGTGTGTGAATGCCGTCAGGTTTGCAACCATACCTGGTGCAATTCCGCCAAGCTGTTTATCCACGCCCATTGCGCGAGCTGGATAGAGGGTGGCCATACGCAGGACTTCATCAAGCGCAATCCCGCAATGTTCCACCAGGTTACGCACCCCTTCAATCATGGTCAAAGAGGAACCACTCAGCGTACCGTTTTCATCCACACACAGTCCATTGCGGTAGTATATTGTTTTACCGGCAAAAATGAACTGCTCAATATTTGCACCTGCCGGTGCGGTGGCATCCGTGACCAGACAAAGCTTGTCACCTTTCAGTCGCTTGGCATTGCGAATGTTGGTGTAATCGACGTGTAAACCGTCGGCGATAATGCCGCAGTATACGTCCGGCTCATCCAGAATCGCACCGACCAGACCCGGTTCACGCCCCGTGATATACGGCATGGCGTTATAAAGGTGCGTCGCAAAGGTAATGCCCGCGCGGAAACCGGCTTTCGCCTCTTTCAGCGTGGCGTTAGAGTGGCCTGCTGAAACCACAATCCCGGCGGCGGCCAGTTTGCTGATGACCTCAGTGCCGGTCATTTCAGGTGCCAGTGTGACTTTGGTGATCACATCAGCGTTCGCACACATGTAATCCACCAGCTCCGCATCCGGTTTGCGCACGTAATCCGGGTTATGGGTCCCTTTCTTGACCATATTGAGCCATGGTCCTTCAAGATGCAGACCCAGCGCCTGATTGGGATGTTTGGCCAGGTATTCACGCATCACGCGGATACCCTGTTTCATAAGGTCATCACTGCTGGTGATGAGCGTTGGCAGATAGCTGGTGCAGCCAGATTTCTCGTTGGCTTTCTGCATGATCTCCAGCGTTTCGACCGTCACCGCGTCGGCGGAGTCATTAAATTGCACACCGCCGCAGCCGTTCAGCTGTACGTCGATGAAACCGGGGGAGATTACTGCTCCATTGAGTGAGCGCTGTTCAATCTCCGGCGGCAGCTCTGCCAGCGGGCAAACACGTTCAATCAGGCCATTGGCGATAACAATCGCATGGTCATCCAGAATATCATGGCCGGTATAAATCCGACCGTGGGTTAAAGCGTACATAACGACCCCCGGTTAAAAAAAGCGGCCGCCTCTTGTTGAAGAGGCGGTTATTCAATTACAGACCTTTGATGTTCTCAGCTTCTAACTCGTTGAAGTATTTCAACGTTTTTACCTTCAGCTCCATCGTGGATGGCTCGTCGCAGACGATGACTGATTTTGGATGCAGCTGCAGGCAGCTGATGGTCCACATATGGTTAACGTTGCCTTCAACGGCTGCCTGGAGCGCCTGCGCCTTCACGCTGCCCAGCACCAGAATCATCACTTCTTCGGCATCCAGCAGGGTGCCTACGCCTACGGTCAGGGCGTATTTTGGAACCTGGTTCACATCGCCATCAAAGAAGCGGGAGTTTGCCACGCGCGTGTCATGGGTCAGCGTTTTAATACGGGTACGGGACGCCAGAGACGATGCCGGCTCGTTAAATGCGATGTGACCGTCATTACCCACACCGCCCATAAACAGGTGGATTTTACCGTAAGAACGGATTTTTTCTTCATACTGACGGCATTCTGCGTCAATATCAGGCGCGTTTCCATTCAGCAGGTTAATATTTTCAGCTGGAATATCAACGTGATCAAAGAAATTGCGGTGCATAAAGCTATGGTAGCTTTCCGGATGATCTTTCGGTAAGCCGACGTATTCGTCCATATTGAAGGTTACAACATGTTTGAAGCTAACCTGGCCTGCTTTGTGCATCTCAACCAGGGCCTTATACGCGGTCAGCGGTGTGCCGCCCGTCGGGAGGCCAAGTACGAAAGGACGATCGGCGGTCGGTTTGAACGCGTTGATGCGGTTAACGATATGGCGAGCGGCCCATTTACCGACTTGTTCAGCAGTGGCCAGGGGAATCAGTCTCATTGTTCACCTCAAGAGTTAAAGTAGAAGAGTGGGCGGATGGCTATCGGGACCTGATACGTAAGCGTAACCTGGAACCTTTCAGGCCGGATCAATCCGTCTTGATTTTTCGAATGATAAAATAAGTTTTCGTTGTTAGCCAGTGAAAGGGAGGGTGAGAAACGGTATTTGGTGACAAAAATCACAAAAAGCAGGTGTTTAATTTGCGATACGAATTAATTTTTCACACACTCACAATGCCAGTGAATCATCAACTGTATCTATAGTTCGTGACACAATAAAAAACAGAGCTGAGAACACGCCTTAAACGGGGTCTCATAGGGGGAAGAAAGTGAGTATTCTAGGTTATTTACAAAAGGTTGGTCGCGCACTGATGGTGCCGGTCGCCACGCTGCCTGCCGCAGCCATCCTGATGGGTGTCGGCTACTGGATCGACCCCAACGGCTGGGGTAGCACCAGCGCGCTGGCGGCGTTCTTTATCAAGTCAGGCTCCGCCATTATCGACAATATGTCCGTGTTGTTTGCGATTGGTGTGGCTTATGGTATGTCCAAAGACAAAGACGGTGCCGCTGCGCTGACCGGTTTTGTCGGTTTCCTCGTCTTAACCACGCTCTGCTCACCAGCAGCAGTGGCGATGATCCAAAAAATTCCGGCGGACCAGGTGCCGGCGGCATTCGGTAAGATCAGCAACCAGTTTGTCGGTATCCTTGTAGGTATCATCTCCGCCGAACTGTATAACCGCTTCAGTAGCGTTGAACTGCCAAAAGCGCTCTCCTTCTTTAGCGGCCGTCGTCTGGTGCCAATCCTGACCTCGTTCGTGATGATCGTTGTTGCGTTCATCATGATGTACATCTGGCCGATGATCTTCGACGGTCTGGTTAACTTCGGTGAGCACATTCAGAAACTGGGCTCCATCGGGGCGGGCGTGTACGCGTTCTTCAACCGTCTGCTGATCCCGGTTGGTCTGCACCACGCGCTGAACTCCGTATTCTGGTTCGACGTTGCGGGTATTAACGATATCCCTAACTTCCTGGGTGGCGCACAGTCCATCGAAGCCGGTAAAGCGGTTGTCGGTATCACCGGTCGCTACCAGGCTGGCTTCTTCCCGATCATGATGTTTGGTCTGCCGGGTGCTGCGCTGGCTATCTACCACTGCGCGCGTCCAGAGAACAAAGCTAAAGTGCTGGGTATTATGATGGCGGGGGCGTTTGCGGCCTTCTTCACCGGTATCACCGAACCGCTGGAATTCTCCTTCATGTTCGTGGCACCTGTACTGTATGTGATCCACGCTGTGCTGACCGGTATCTCCGTGTTTATCGCTGCCAGCATGCACTGGATTGCGGGCTTTGGCTTCAGTGCGGGTCTGGTGGATATGGTGCTTTCTTCCCGTAACCCGCTGGCGACCCACTGGTGGATGTTGATTCCACAAGGTCTGGTGTTCTTCGCGATCTACTACGTGGTGTTCCGTTTCACTATCACCAAATTCAACCTGATGACCCCGGGTCGTGAGCTGGCTGTGGCCGGTAGCGAAGCGGATGGTCAGGACGTGAACGTGAGCGGTGCGCAGGATCAGGATGTTTCTGGTCTGGCGCGTCAGTACATCGCCGCTGTCGGGGGGTCTGACAACCTGACCGGCATTGATGCCTGTATCACCCGTCTGCGTCTGAATGTGAAAGATTCCTCTCTGGTGAATGAAGCGCTGGCAAAACGTCTGGGCGCGTCCGGCGTTATCCGCCTGAACAAAACCAGCGTGCAGATTATTGTCGGCTTCGTTGCGGAAAAAATTGCCAACGCCATGAAAACAACTGGCCCGGTTGCCGCCGCTGAAGCAGGCGCTGCCCCCGCTGCCGCACCTGCTGCTGCAAAACCGCAGGCCGTACCAAACGCCAAAACCGTTGCTGCGCTGGTTTCTCCTGTCACCGGTGAAGTCGTGGCGATTGAGCAGGTGCCTGATGAAGCATTCGCCAGCAAAGCGGTGGGTGACGGTGTCGCGGTGAAACCAACGGACAAAACCGTTGTGTCTCCTGCTGCCGGTACCATTGTGAAAATCTTCAACACCAACCACGCGTTCTGCCTCGAAACCGAAAATGGCGCAGAGATCGTTGTCCACATGGGTATCGATACCGTAGCGCTGAACGGTCAGGGCTTTACTCGCCTGGTGGAAGAGGGCGCTGAAGTGGTCGCCGGGCAGCCGATTCTGGAAATGGATCTGGACTTCCTGAACGCCAACGCGCGCTCCATGATAAGCCCGGTGGTTTGCAGCAACATCGACGACTTCAGTGGCCTGGTCATTCAGGCGAAAGGTCAGGTTGTTGCGGGCCAAACACCGCTGTATGAGATTAAAGGCAAGTAATCGCTCCTGAGTAGAGTCATGCCTTAAGCGGCGGGGGATCTCCTCCGCCGCTTTTTTTTGCAGCAAATACCCCCATTATTTTCTTCAGAGCCGTTTTAAGGGTTGTCACTACGTCCGGCTTATAAGATCATATGCCGTTATACGTTGTTTACGCTTTGAGGAATCCACGATGAGTGAGGCAGAAGCCCGCCCGAGTAACTTTATTCGTCAGATCATCGATGAAGATCTGGCCAGTGGTAAGCACACCACGATCCATACCCGTTTCCCGCCGGAGCCGAACGGCTATCTGCACATTGGTCATGCAAAATCAATTTGCCTGAACTTTGGCATTGCCCAGGACTATAACGGGCAGTGCAACCTGCGTTTCGATGACACCAACCCAGTAAAAGAAGACATCGAATACGTTGAGTCGATCAAGAACGATGTGCAATGGCTGGGCTTCAACTGGTCTGGCGATATCTGCTACTCCTCTGACTATTTTGATCAGCTGTACGCCTATGCGGTTGAGCTGATCAACAAAGGTCTGGCGTATGTCGACGAGCTGTCTGCGGATGAAATCCGTGAATATCGCGGTACGCTGACCGCACCGGGTAAAAACAGCCCGTACCGCGATCGCAGCGTGGAAGAGAACCTGGCGCTGTTTGAAAAAATGCGTGCGGGTGGCTTCGAAGAAGGCAAAGCGTGTCTGCGTGCCAAAATCGACATGGCGTCTCCGTTCATCGTAATGCGCGATCCGGTGCTGTACCGTATCAAGTTCGCTGAACACCACCAGACCGGTAACAAGTGGTGCATCTATCCGATGTACGACTTCACCCACTGCATCAGCGATGCGCTGGAAGGTATCACCCATTCGCTGTGTACGCTGGAGTTCCAGGACAACCGTCGTCTGTACGACTGGGTACTGGATAACATCACCATTCCTGTGCATCCGCGTCAGTACGAGTTCTCTCGTCTGAATCTGGAATACACCGTGATGTCCAAGCGTAAGCTGAACCTGCTGGTCACCGACAAGCACGTTGAGGGTTGGGATGACCCGCGTATGCCGACCATCTCTGGTCTGCGTCGTCGTGGTTATACTGCCGCGTCTATTCGTGAGTTCTGCAAACGCATTGGCGTGACCAAGCAGGACAACACCATTGAAATGGCGTCTCTGGAATCCTGCATTCGCGAAGACCTCAACGAAAACGCACCGCGTGCGATGGCAGTTATCGACCCGGTGAAACTGGTTATCGAGAACTATCCGCAGGGTGAAAGCGAGCTGGTCTCCATGCCTAACCATCCGAACAAACCGGAAATGGGAAGCCGTGATGTGCCGTTCAGCGGTGAAATCTGGATCGATCGTGCTGACTTCCGCGAAGAAGCTAACAAGCAGTACAAGCGTCTGGTGTTGGGTAAAGAGGTGCGTCTGCGTAATGCTTACGTCATCAAAGCCGAGCGCGTGGAGAAAGATGCGGAAGGTAACATCACCACCATCTTCTGCTCTTACGACGCAGAGACCCTGAGCAAAGATCCGGCGGACGGACGCAAGGTAAAAGGCGTTATTCACTGGGTGAGTGCGCCCCACGCGCTGCCGGTCGAAATTCGCCTCTACGATCGTCTGTTCAGCGTGCCTAACCCGGGTGCGGCTGAAGACTTCCTGGCGACCATTAACCCGGAATCACTGGTTATCAAACAGGGCTATGCGGAGCCATCACTGAAAGCGGCTGAAGCGGGCAAAGCGTTCCAGTTCGAACGTGAAGGTTACTTCTGCCTCGACAGCCGTCACAGCACGGCGGAAAAACCGGTATTTAACCGTACCGTGGGTCTGCGTGATACATGGACTAAGATCGGCGAATAATAACGCTGTATTGGTCAATGAGAGACAAACGCCGCGTATTGCGGCGTTTTTTTTATTTATGATCATATCGTTAAAGTCGGGCCGTAAACCTTTCGGTGAAAATATCAGGTCAATGTGGTGCTACTTATTTTCCTGAAAAAAGTTTGTTTGTTTCCATAAAAACAGAATGAGGAAAACGTTACAGAGTTTAGCGATCTTAGCTACTGAAATTTAATGTCTTACCCCGCCAAATCTCGTCCTCCGGTAAATGTTACAAAGCACTACCAATTATGTGCACTTCGTCATAATCCTGACTTTTGCCCGCTGAAAAGCATTGATAATTCGCGTCGCGAAAAATAACCTAAAGACGGTAGTTAATTCGAGGGTATTTATAACTACCCCTGACCATTGGGTCTTTTTTATTTTCGCCGTTTCAGGCGTTTTAATTCGTCAAAGAGGAATAATCTATGCGTACGTTCAGTGGCAAACGTAGTGCGCTGGCGCTGGCTATTGCCGGTGTGACAGCAATGTCGGGCCTGGTCGTTACCCCAGAGGCAAAAGCGGCGGGTTTCATCGAAGATTCTACCCTCACGGGCGGTATTTATTACTGGCAGCGTGAGCGTGACCGTAAAGACGTTACCGAAGACAAATATAAAACCAACCTTTCTCACTCCACCTGGAACGCCAATCTGGACTTCCAGTCAGGCTACGCCGCGGATATGTTCGGTCTGGATATTGCTGCATTCACCGCGATCGAAATGGCGGAAAACGGCGACAGCGCCCACCCTAACGAAATTGCCTTCTCCTCCAGCAACAAAGCCTATAAAGAAGACTGGTCTGGAGATAAAAGCGGTATCAGCCTTTACAAGGCCGCAGCGAAATTTAAATACGGCCCGGTATGGGCGCGCGGGGGCTATATTCAGCCAACCGGCCAGACGCTGTTAGCGCCGCACTGGAGTTTTATGCCGGGCACTTATCAGGGGGCCGAAGCCGGGGCGAACTTCGACTATGGTGATGCGGGTGCGTTGAGCTTCTCTTACATGTGGACCAACGAGTACAAAGCTCCGTGGCACATCGAAATGGACAAGTTCTACCAGAACGATAAAAAAACCAAAGTCGATTACCTGCACTCGCTGGGTGCGAAATACGACTTCAAAAACGATCTGGTTCTTGAAGCGGCATTTGGTCAGGCAGAAGGTTATGTCGATCAGTATTTTGCCAAAGCCAGCTACAAATTTGATATCGCCGGTAGCCCGCTGAGCACCAGCTATCAGTTCTACGGCACGCGCGATAAAGTCAGTGATGGTGGCGTCAACGACATCTATGACGGTACAGCATGGTTACAGGCTCTGACTTTCGGCTACAAGGTAGGCCAGGTTGATTTACGTCTGGAAGGAACGTGGGTGAAGGCGGAAGGGCAGCAGGGTTACTTCCTGCAGCGTATGACCCCGACCTATGCATCGTCCAATGGCCGTCTTGATATCTGGTGGGATAACCGTTCAGACTTCAACGCCGACGGCGAGAAAGCGGTCTTCTTCGGTGCGATGTATGACCTGAAAAACTGGAACCTGCCTGGCTGGGCGGTGGGGGCTTCTTACGCTTACGCCTGGGATGCAAAACCTGCCGATATGGCCACACCAGACGCTTACTACGATCCAAACTATCGCCTGAAAGAGTCCGCCTACAGCCTGGATGCGATCTATACCCTGCAGGATGGTCGCGCAAAAGGCACGATGTTCAAACTGCACTTCACCCAGTATGACAACCACTCCGATATCCCGAGCTATGCGGGCGGTTACGGCAACATCTTCCAGGATGAACGTGACGTGAAATTCATGGTTATCGCACCGTTCACCATCTTCTGATGAATCGTCTGGCGGGCAGTGCCCGCCGGACAGGAGACTGCACATGATGAAAAAAATCGTAATTGTCGCGCTGCTGGCGTCGGGACTGGTGGCGTGTGCTCAGACTCAGGCACCGAAAGAAGATTCCCGGCTGAAAGAGGCCTATAGCGCATGTATCAATACCGCTGAAGGTTCGCCGGAGAAAATTGAAGCCTGTCAGAGCGTGTTGAATGTGCTGAAGAAAGAGAAAGCGCACGAGCAGTTCGCGACGCAGGAGACGGTGCGCGTGATGGATTACCAGGCCTGTATCCAGGCGCGTAAAACCGGTAACGATCAGGAAGTGGCGAAGCGTTGCGATCAGATCTGGAAAGAGATTCGTAGCAATAACAGTAACTGATTCGCTGTTACCCTGCCCGGTGGCGCTGCGCTTGCCGGGTTTTTTTATGCCTGAAAACAGGCAAAAAAAAGCCAACCTTGCGGCTGGCTCAGAGCATGAACACAAATTATTTTGCGTCGTGTGCGTGATCATCTTCACGGCAATCGCCTTCAGCACAGTGACCATACAGGTACAGGCTGTGGTTGGTCAGGCGGATGCCATGACGCGCCGCGATTTCACGCTGACGCGCTTCGATGGAATCATCGCTAAATTCAATGACCTTGCCGCAATCGAGGCAGATCAGGTGATCGTGGTGCTGCTGCTGGGTCAGTTCGAAGACAGATTTTCCGCCTTCAAAATTATGACGGGTAACAATGCCCGCGTCATCAAACTGGTTCAGCACGCGATAAACGGTAGCCAGCCCAATCTCTTCACCCATGTCGATAAGACGTTTATAAAGGTCTTCCGCACTGACATGGTGATTGTCTGGACCCTGAAGCACTTCGAGGATTTTTAACCGAGGAAGCGTAACTTTCAGGCCAGCCTTCTTTAATGCGGTATTGTTATCAGTCATGCGGAATCTGTCCTGTTGCTAAACGATTCACTTCTTAGGAAGTGACAGAAAATGCACCTGGGATAATGCGTCTCATTATAGAACTGCCATGGCTAAATGAAAACTGCAAGTCTCAGGCAAAATATGCTTATAAAAACGTGGTATCACCAACAAACTTGCGCAATGGAAAACCACGTTTTATCAGGGAGACATTGTACAGGTCTGGACGAAAAAGTTAAAAGATTGTAGCGATTAATTTAATCGGTTTGACCTGGAACACGGGCGCAACCGCCGTTGCGCCGTGATAAAACTCAGGCGTTGAGAATATCGTCCAGGTGCAGCTCTTCGCGGATCTGCTTCACCCACTTCTCAACACGCTCTGCGGTCAGTTCTGGCTGACGGTCTTCGTCGATGGCCAGACCCACGAAATGGTCGTCATCCGCCAGGCCTTTAGACGCTTCGAAGTGGTAACCGGCAGTCGGCCAGTGGCCAACAATCACGGCGCCATTTGGCTCGATGATGTCGCGGATAGTGCCCAGCGCGTCACA
The DNA here is from genome assembly GCF_020216105.1 of Enterobacter sp. K16B. NCBI lineage: Bacteria > Pseudomonadati > Pseudomonadota > Gammaproteobacteria > Enterobacterales > Enterobacteriaceae > Enterobacter > Enterobacter sp. K16B. The sequence continues at coordinate 13,971 of NZ_JAIWJZ010000046.1, read as the reverse complement.
GAAGTACTCGGCGTAGTCTTCCTGATCGCCACAGCCAAACAGGGCAACCAGTTTACCGTTGAAGTCCACTTCTTCCAGCGTCGGGAAGAAATCATCCCAGTCGCACTGGGCTTCGCCGTAGTACCAGGTCGGAATGCCCAGCAGCAGGATGTCATAGCCTTCGAGGTCTTCTTTGCTGCTCTTGGCGATGTCATGCACATCAGCAACGTCTTTACCGAGCTGTTTTTGAATGTTTTTTGCGATGTTTTCGGTATTGCCGGTATCACTGCCGAAGAAAATGCCGATGATTGCCATGAGTAAAATAACCTCTTGAAACTTAATAGTATGGTGGCGCAATTTGGCCACGGATAAGGGCAATAATAGCAGAACTGGCAACCCTGCGGAAACAGCTATCACGCAGGACTGCACTCTGTGCTACATGAAAAGGGTCATTAAGGGGATTTTCAGACTTATGCCTGGCTGCGCAACGTCTCAAGCTGGGCGATCAACATCTCTTCAATGAGTTCGCTGCGGCTGATATTGCGCGCGTCAGCCAGCTCGTTCAGCGCATCGACGGCGTCAGCGTTAAGCTTCAGTTCGACACGCTTAAGCCCACGATTTTTATCGCGTTTAAGCTGATTGCGTTTATTGATACGCAGCTGTTCATCGCGCGAAAGCGGATTCGTCTTGGGTCGTCCCGGGCGACGCTCATTCGCGAACAGATCTAGTGTCGTACGGTCCGTTTGTTCTTTGGCCATGATTCTGAGACTTCGGGGGAAACACGCCGCCCTGCTAATGCCCGGGCGATAAGCGCGCCATCATACATCACCAAAAACGGCGCGCCAACGACTGGAAGCCCGCAGTCTTCCAGTCGCTCTCTTTTTAATCAATTTGCCGTATCAGAGAGATAGCGACGAATGGCACGCAACACGGCGTCAGGTTTTTCGGCATGAACCCAGTGTCCGGCACCGGCAATGACGTGGGCACGCGCCTGCGGGAATTGCGCCAGTATGGCCTCGCGGTACGCGTCGGTAACATAAGGAGAGTTACCGCCACGAATGAAGAGGGTAGGGTGTGGCCAGGCCGGTACCGTTTCCCAGCCCACGATGTTGTTGTACTGCGCCCAGAGCACCGGCACGTTAAAACGCCATTGTCCGTCCACAAACGATTTCAACAGGAACTGCACAACGCCTTCTTCATCCAGATGATCACGCATGACGGCCGCCGCCTGTTGGCGGGTCGCGACACCCGCTTCGGTGACCGCATTGATGGCGGCAAAAATTTCGTCATGACGGCGAACGTCGTAATCGACAGGCGCGACATCAATCACCACCAGGCCGTTAATACGCTCCGGCGCACGCGCCGTCAGGGCCATCACCGCTTTGCCGCCCATTGAATGCCCGATGAGGGTTACCTTCTGCAGGCCGTTGGCGTCCAGCGTATCCAGCAGATCCTGCGCCATCGCGGCATAGGTCATCTCGTCTGAACGCCCGGAAAGACCGTGATTGCGCATATCGACCTGCAAAATATCGTGGTCAGTAACCAGATCGCGCGCCAGCACGCCCAGGTTATCCAGACTGCCAAAAAGCCCGTGAACCAGTACGATGGGAGAATTATTGTTCGGCGATTGTGCAGTTTGCGCTCGGGTATTCAATTTCATGGCAAAGTTCTTTTTTTACGTATGTCAGGTTAGGGTATCATGTTGACCATTCTGCCGCCCGGCTGCAAGGTTCCAGTTTAATCTGACTTTTGTGGCCAACCTGGTTTGACGCTATCCGCTGTTGGGATTTGACCTTATAATCCCAATGACTTGTATTCAGATAAGATATCGCACTGGATTAAGATGAAAACAATCGAAGTTGATGACGAACTCTATCAGTATATTGCCAGCCAGACGCGGCATATCGGGGAGAGCGCGTCCGACATTTTACGGCGCATGCTTAAAATTTCCGCCACTTCACAGCCTGCTACCCCAGTCACCAAAGATGTCGTGTCTCAGCCGGGCGTTGTCGCACAAGCAAAACCTGCCGTGACACCGGCAAAAGATAAAGTGCGCGCGATGCGCGAGCTGCTCCTGTCCGATGAATATGCGGAGCAGAAAAAGGCGGTTAACCGCTTTATGCTGGTGCTGTCTACACTTTATTCACTGGATAACAATGCGTTTGCTGAGGCGACCGAGTCGCTTCACGGTCGTACTCGCGTCTATTTCGCGGGTGATGAGCAGACGCTGCTGCAAAATGGCAACCAAACCAAACCCAAACATGTCCCTGGCACTCCGTACTGGGTGATCACCAATACCAATACGGGCCGCAAGTGCAGCATGATTGAACACATCATGCAGTCCATGCAGTTCCCGGCGGAATTGACTGAAAAGGTTTGCGGTACAATTTAACCCTTGCATCAGAAGGACCCGGTAATGGCAAATCACAGCCGTGCAGGCCAACCTGCACAACAAAGCGATTTGATTAACGTCGCTCAGCTGACCGCGCAGTATTACGTGCTGAAACCGGTCGTGGGCAACGCAGAACACGCAGTGAAGTTTGGTACATCTGGCCACCGCGGTAGCGCGGCGCGCCACAGCTTTAACGAACCGCACATTCTGGCCATTGCTCAGGCCATTGCAGAAGAGCGCGCTAAAAACGGCGTTACCGGTCCGTGCTACGTGGGGAAAGATACCCATGCACTGTCTGAACCTGCCTTTATTTCGGTGCTGGAAGTGCTGGTGGCAAACGGTGTCGATGTGATTGTTCAGGAGAACAACGGTTTTACCCCAACGCCTGCGGTCTCTAACGCTATCCTTGTGCACAACAAAAAAGGTGGCGCGCTGGCGGACGGCATCGTTATCACGCCATCCCACAACCCGCCGGAAGACGGCGGCATCAAATACAACCCGCCTAACGGTGGTCCGGCTGACACCAACGTCACCAAAGTGGTGGAAGATCGCGCCAACGCCTTGCTGGCAGATGGCCTGAAAGGCGTGAAACGTATTTCTCTGGATGCCGCCATGGCGTCGGGTCACGTGAAAGAACAGGATCTGGTTCAGCCGTTCGTGGAAGGGCTGGCGGATATCGTCGATATGGCGGCAATTCAGAAAGCCGGGCTGAAGCTGGGCGTGGATCCGCTGGGCGGCTCCGGTATTGAATACTGGAAACGTATCGCAGAGCATTACAAGCTGGACCTGACCATCGTGAACGATCACGTCGATCAGACCTTCCGCTTTATGCACCTCGATAAAGATGGCGCGATCCGTATGGACTGTTCATCAGAGTGTGCCATGGCGGGCCTGCTGGCGCTGCGCGATAAATTCGACCTGGCGTTTGCTAACGACCCGGATTATGACCGCCACGGTATTGTCACCCCGGCCGGGCTGATGAACCCGAACCACTATCTGGCGGTTGCGATTAACTACCTGTTCCAGCACCGTCCGCAGTGGGGCAAAGAGGTGGCTGTCGGTAAGACGCTGGTCTCTTCAGCCATGATCGACCGCGTGGTTGATGCGCTGGGCCGCAAGCTGGTGGAAGTACCGGTTGGCTTCAAATGGTTTGTTGACGGTCTGCACGACGGCAGCTTCGGCTTCGGTGGTGAAGAGAGCGCGGGGGCATCTTTCCTGCGCTTCGACGGCACGCCGTGGTCAACCGATAAAGACGGCATCATCATGTGCCTGCTGGCGGCGGAAATCACCGCGGTCACTGGTAAAAACCCGCAGGAACATTATAACGACCTGGCGGCACGCTTTGGTGCGCCGAGCTATAACCGTATTCAGGCCAGCGCGACGTCTGCCCAGAAAGCGGCGCTGTCGAAACTCTCTCCTGAGATGGTCAGCGCAAGCACCCTGGCGGGCGACCCGATCACTGCCCGTTTGACGGCGGCACCGGGTAACGGTGCATCCATTGGCGGACTGAAAGTGATGACCGACAACGGCTGGTTCGCGGCACGTCCATCCGGTACGGAAGATGCGTATAAAATCTATTGCGAAAGTTTCCTTGGCGCTGAGCACCGTCAGCAGATTGAGAAAGAAGCGGTAGAGATTGTCAGCGAAGTGCTGAAAAACGCGTAAGCGCGGTTTGTGTGCCGGGCGGCACTGCGTTTGCCCGGCCTACAACAACGATCGTAGGCCCGGTAAGCGCTAGCGCCACCGGGCTTTTTTTCAACTGTGCTTATTCTTCAATTCAAACCGCGGTGACACCAGACCGTACAGCGTCCAGCCCATAAAGGTCACCATCGCACCATACAGCATCGCCTCCTGCCCGGATGAGTAAAGCGCATAGAAGCTGTAAATCGCCCCAATCAACGCCACGATGTTCGCCGCGCGCGCTTTGCGTGGTTCCACTTTCGCGACCTTCTGAATAATCACCAGCGCCGCCATCGACAGAATATATGGAATGATATTCGTCACGACCGCCAGGTTGACCAGCACGTTGAACTGGCTGTTCAGCGACGGGCTGATGGTCATCAGCGACAATCCGCTCTGGAAGATGACAATCGCTAACATGCCCTGCACCGGCGCATCGGCTTTGGTCACGCGGGAGAAGATTTTCGGGAAGTAGCCTTCATCAGCCGAAGATTTAAATACCTGAGCGATAGTAAATTGCCAGCCGAGAAGTGACCCGCAGCAGGACATCACCATCAGACCCATGATCACTTTCCCGACGCCTGGAGTGAACATCTGCGCAAAAGCCAGCCCGAACGGCGCCGTGGAGTTTGCCAGGTCCATGTTCGGCACGATGCCTGCAATCACGTTCGTCGAGACGATATAGATCACCGCCGCGCCGAGCGTGCCACCAAGAACGGCAATCGGAACGTTCTTTTCCGGATTCTCCACCACTTCCGCATTCGCGCAGGCGGATTCCAGGCCGAGGAAGGCCCACAGCGTCATGGCGATAGAAGAGCCCACTGCGGTAAAGAACGGTACATGGTGCGGGTTCCATGAGTTAGCGTACAGGGTCGGGCTGAACCAGAACCAGCCGATGATGCACAGGCCGACAACCGGGATGATTACGCCCCAGACGGTGATGCTGCTGAGCTGGCCGGTGATGCGCGCGCCGCCAAAGTTGGCCACGGTGCAGATCCACAGTACGCCGATGGTGGCTAAACCAATCTGTACCGGGCTAAGCGTCGCGCCAAACAGCTCTGTGCCGTAACCGACGGCGGAAATAGCAATGGCCACGTTAGCGATCAGCAGTGACACCCCGTAGGTATAGTTGGCCATAAAGTTGCCGGACTTACCAAAGGCATATTCGGCATAGCCCCCCATACCGCCTGACTTGCGGCTGAACATTCCGCACTTGGCAAACGCCCATGCCAGCGCCATTGAACCTAAGGCGGTCACCAGCCAGGAGATAATCGAAATGGTCCCCACTTCTGCAAGCTTGGTGGGCAGCATGATGATCCCCGATCCCATCATATTCACCATAGTGAGGATGGTGAGCTGCATTACGCCCATCTTATTGGACTTACTCATAATGTCTCTCCTTTCAGCAGCGCGGGCTGAGCGGCGGGTTGTTTGATGACATTGCAGCGAACCTGTTTGCGACCCTCGCACTCTTCGACGTAGACCCCCTGCAGCTCGGGCGCAAAGCCCGGTAACAGGTTGATGCCTTCTTCCAGCGCGGCAAAGTAGCGCAGCACGGAACCGCCCCAGACTTCCCCCGGAACAACGCACAGCACTCCTGGCGGATAAGGAAGGGCGCCTTCGGCGGCGATGCGGCCTTCCGCGTCGCGCAGGGATACCAGTTCGACCTCGCCGCGCAGATAGGCGTAGTTCGCGTCCTGCGGGTTCATCATCACGCGTGGGAAGTGAGATTTGCGGAACATCTCTTTCTGTAGCTGTTTCACGTTGTGGCGGGCGTACAGGTCATGCATCTCCTGGCAGATCTGGCGCAGGGTGTAATTCGCGTAGCGATCCGGATGTTGTCTGCAGATGGAAGGCAGCACCTCTTTTAACGGGGCATCGCTCTCGAGCAGTTTTTCGAAGCGGACCAGCTGCGCCACCAGCTGCTGCAGTTTGCCCATATCTTCCGCTGGCGTGAGCAGGAACAGGATCGAGTTGAGATCGCATTTCTCCGGCACAATGCCATTTTCACGCAGGAAGTTGGCGAGGATAGTGGCAGGCACGCCAAAGTCGTCATACTCGCCGGTGCGGGCGTTAATGCCCGGCGTGGTCAGCAAGAGCTTGCACGGGTCGATAAAATACTGGTGCTCAGCGTAGCCTTCAAAAGCGTGCCAGTGTTCACCCGGTACGAAATGGAAGAAACGCAGGTCGGTCGCAATTTCCGCCGTGTCCCAGCTTTCCCAGGGACGACCATCTACCGTTTCGGGTACGAACGGACGCAGGTAGTGGCAGTTCTCCAGAATTAATTTTCGCGCTTCGATACCGTTCACCACGCAATCCATCCACATGTTGCGGCCGCTCTGGCCTTCATGCATCCGGGCGTTGATGTCCAGCGCGGCAAACAGCGGATAGAACGGGCTGGTGGAGGCGTGCATCATAAAGGCGTTATTCAGCCGCTTATGCGGGACATAGCGCTGTTGACCTTTGATGTGGCTGTCTTTCTTGTGGATTTGCGAGGTCTGTGAGAAGCCCGCCTGCTGTTTGTGCACAGACTGGGTCACCAGGATCCCCGGGTCGTTTTCGTTCAGCTCCAGCAACAGCGGAGAGCAGTCGGCCATCATCGGAATAAACTGCTCGTAACCCACCCAGGCCGAGTCAAACAGGATGTAATCGCACAGATGACCAATCTTATCCACCACCTGACGGGCGTTATAGATGGTGCCATCGTAGGTACCCAGCTGGATCACCGCCAGGCGGAACGGACGCGCATCGCGTGCACGGCCAGGCGCCACCTCTGCCACAAGCTCGCGCAGATAACGTTCATCAAAGCAGTGGGCGTCAATACCACCGATAAAACCGTACGGGTTGCGCGCGGTTTCCAGATAGACCGGCGTAGCGCCTGCCTGAAGGAGGGCACCGTGATGGTTGGATTTATGGTTGTTACGGTCGAACAAGACCAGGTCACCCGGCGTGAGCAGGGCGTTAAGCACCACTTTGTTAGATGATGAAGTGCCATTCAGTACGAAGTAAGTCTTATCGGCATTAAAGACTTTGGCCGCATGCTGCTGGGCGATGCACGGTGCGCCTTCGTGGATCAGCAGGTCCCCCATCGCCACGTCGGCGTTGCACAAATCGGCACGGAAAAGCGTCTCACCAAAGAAGTCGACAAACTGGTTCCCGGCAGGGTGACGGCGGAAGAATTGCCCGCCCTGATGCCCCGGGCAGTCAAACGCGCTGTTGCCCTGTTTCACATAATCGACCAGGGCGCGGAAAAACGGCGGGCGCAGCTGGGTTTCATACTTCTGCGCTGCCGCTTCAAGTTGACGTCCATAAAAGTCGTTGCTGGTGTCTGAATACTCAAATACGCCATGAATGCGTGATAAATAGTCTGCCGGGATGATCTCTTCTTTGTGCGTCGCGACAAAAACAGGAATACCAAATCCGGTGGCTTCTATTTCGTCCAGTATACCGTCGGTAATATCGCTGACGGCCAGAACAATAGCGGCAACATCAATATAATCCGAGGCCCGTACATCCACCAGTTCACGCTGGGTGGTAAAACAATCCGGACAGGCACGGCTGGCTGCAATTTTTAAACTGTTCATCTTTCTCTCTTTATTTTAGGTAATAAAAGTCCCTCGATTTCTTGCAAAAAAGAAATCGATAATTTTCCGGAAAAAAAGCAAAAGGTGGCCGCTGATTAAAAATCAGTGAATTGCTTTTTTATGATGGCAATTCAGTCCGCCCGGTGCGGATGAGTCTGAATCACGTTAAATGAGCGCACGAGGTTACAGGCAACAGCCTGTAAAATAGGGAGTTTCAGGATAACCTGTAAGCGAGTGCGCCAGAAGTCGAAGGACTACCGGGCATTAAAGAGATGAAAGTCAAAGCAGTTTCGGTGGGCAAACATCATGATATGTGTTGTCCGCCTTATATGGGGCATTAAACGATTGTTGTTTTCCATGTTTCATTTTCCTTTCAGTAATTGAAAGCATGGTCATTTTATCCAGGAAAAGGCGATTAACTGTGAAACAGATCACCGTTAACCGATCAAATCAGAAATAAATATTCGTTTTTGATGAATATCGCAGATCAAAATGCTGATTTGTTGATAGTCTGTTAATGGATTGTATTGTCAATGTCTTAAATGAGCGAAAATAACCCGATAAAATAACGCTGGGTTATTTTTTAACTATTTTTCTGGTTGGTTTTGTTTTTATTTAAAATAAAATGAATAGTTATTCAGAGCATAAACCGATAACCGATACCGGTTTCAGTTAATAAATGGCGAGGGCGAGCGGGATCGATTTCGAGTTTCTGACGAAGGTGCCCCATATATATGCGCAAATAGTGACTATGTTCTACAGCATTGGGGCCCCATACCTGACTTAACAGCTGGCGTTGGGTGAGCACCTTGCCGTGGTTGTTGAGCAGCACGGCGAGCAGGCGAAACTCGATTGGCGTGAGATGGATCTCCTCTTCACCGCGCACAATGCGTCGTGCGGCAAGGTCAACCCGGATATCACCAAACGTGTAAGTGGGATCGGCAGGCGTAGAGGCACTGTGACGACGCAGCGCCACGCGAAGGCGCGCCTGCAGTTCGCCGATACCAAAGGGTTTAATCAGGTAGTCATCCGCCCCGGCATCCAGCGCGGCAATTTTATCCGTCTCTTCTGTGCGGGCGGAGAGCACCAGAATCGGCATCTGGCTCCACTGGCGGACTTCCCGAATGAAATCGATGCCGTCACCGTCCGGTAGACCAAGATCGAGGATCACCAGGTCCGGTTTGCGGGTGGCGGCTTCAATTAAACCCCGCTGCAGCGTACCCGCATCATGCACGCGCAGGCCATCTCCTTCCAGCGCAGCGCGCAGAAACCGGCTAATGGCGATCTCATCTTCAACAATCAGAACGTTGATCACAAATCCTCTGGTAATTCATTAAGTTCTGGCGGGGTTTCCAGAGGAAGTGTAACACAAAAACGCGCACCGCCTTCCGGACGATTCTCTGCGGAAATGGACCCGCCGTGAACGTCAATGATCGCCTGGCAAATGGCCAGCCCCAGCCCAACGCCCGGAATGGCCGACTCCTTATTGCCGCGCGCGAATTTTTCAAAAATAGCCAGCTCTTGCCCGGCAGGAATGCCCGGACCAGTATCCCAGACGTCAAGATGCAGCGTTCCCTCTTCCACCGTCGCATCCACGCCAATCCGTGCACTGGCACCGGCATATTTGCCGGCATTTTCCAGCAGGTTGATCAGCACGCGTTCAAACAGCGGGCCATCAACGTGAATCAGGGTGAGTGGCTCGGGCATGTTGAGCGCGATATGCCGCCCACCGAGGCCAGGCTCGAGCATTTTCAGGGCGCTGCCCACCACCTCTTCAAGCGTGAGCCACTCTTTTTTGAGGTTAAAACCGCCAGACTGAATACGCGCCATATCAAGCAGGTTATTCACCAGGCGCGTGGTGTTCAACACGTGCTGGCGGATCTCGCTGGCCTGAAGGGCGTGCTTAGAGCCTTCCGCCGCCAGGTCCAGCGTCAGGATCTCTGACTGACCAAACAGGACGGTGAGCGGGGTTCGAAGGTCATGAGACAGCGCTGCCAGCAGCGAGTTACGAATACTTTCACGTTCGCTTGCCAGCCGGGCCTGCTCTTCGCTGGCGGTGAGCGCCAGCCGTTCCAGCGCGCTGGCCACCAGCAGGGTGAAGGTTTCCAGCAGCCGCTGCTGTTCAGGGATCATCAGCTGGCGCAGGTTGGAGGGCTCAACGATGACCAGCCCCTGATTTTTATCGGCACTGCGCAGGGGCAGAATTTGATAGGGCACGCCGGGCAGGGTGTCGGTCCCTGCGCCAGCCGGTAACCCTTTGTCAAAGCTCCAGCGTGCGATAGCCTCGTCCCAGGGCGTCATGCCCGAGGCCGACGTCAGCGGGCGCAGCTTGCCGTGTTCGTCCGGGAGTAAAATCAGGTTGCTGGCATGAAACGTCGAGCGGATAAACTGCTCGCTGGTCTGCACAATATCCAGCGGGGTACGGCCCACCGCCAGCGATTTCGACATCTCATAGAGATGGCGGGTGCGCTGTTCGCGGTAGCGGGCGATACGCGCCTGATAGCGCACGCCCGCCGTCAGATTCCCAATCACCAGCCCGACGGTGAGCATTACCGCAAAGGTGAGTATGTACTGCACATCCGACACGGCGAGCGTTCCGCGGGGGGCAATAAAGAACAGATCGAAGCTGATGACGTTGATAACCGTCGCCAGTACTGACGGCCAGCGCCCGTAAAAGAGCGCCACCACCACCACGCCAAGAAGGTAGATCATCACCAGGTTGGCGGCATCAAAGGCTATCAGCCACTGGCTGGCAATGACGGTGATCAGGGCACAGAGCACCACGGCCACAAGACAGCCGCGGAGCTGAATGCGCCACTTATCGCTGAAGGTGCGGCTGTCCGGTGCGCGGTTGGGTAACGGCGTGGGTTTGTCATCCAGCGCCACGATCACCAGATCCAGATCCGGCGCGCGGTGGGCCAGTTTGTCGGCAAAGGATTCGCGGCTAAACCAGCGGCGATGCTGGCGACGGCCAATCACGATTTTCCCCAGGTTATGCTCACGCGCGTAGCGCAGAATGGCTTTATCTTCCTGAGGATCGGAAAGGGTGGCGGTTTCCGCGCCCAGTTCCTGCGCCAGGCGCAGCGAACTCAGAATAGCGCGACGCTGGTTTTCAGGCAGCGCGTGCAGCTGCGGCGTTTCGACATACACCGCGTGCCAGACGCTGCCAAATTTGGCCGCCAGGCGAGCGGCGGTGCGGACAAGTTTTTCATTGCCGCTACCGTGCCCCACGCACAGCAGGATGGCGTCCCGCGTATGCCAGACGCGCTCCTGTCCCTGCAGGTCACGCCAGGCGCGCATTTGATCGTCCACCCGGTCGGCGGTGCGGCGCAGAGCCAGCTCGCGCAGGGCAATCAGGTTGCCTTTACGGAAGAAATGTTCGATGGCGCGTTCGGCCTGACCGGCGATATAGACTTTGCCTTCATGCAGGCGCTGGCGCAAATCATCGGGGGGCAGGTCGACCAGCACCACTTCGTCCGCGGAATCAAAGAAGGGGTCGGGCACCGTCTCACGGACCTGAATACCGGTCACGCCGCTCACCACGTCGTTCAGGCTTTCGAGATGCTGAACGTTAACCGTCGTGAATACATCGATGCCGGCTTCCAGTAACTCTTCCACGTCCTGCCAGCGTTTTGGATGGCGTGAGCCTGGCGCATTGCTGTGCGCCAGTTCGTCCATCAGGATAAGGGCGGGACGGCGGGCGAGGGCGGCATCGAGATCGAATTCGGTGACTAACCGACCACGATGACTGATGCGTCGGGGCGGCTGAGTGGCCAGCCCCTTCAGCAGCGATGCCGTCTCTTTGCGGCCATGGGTTTCAACCACGCCGATCAGAATATCGAGCCCCTGCGCCCGAAGCCGCTGGGCTTCTGTCAGCATGGCGAAGGTTTTCCCGACGCCTGCGCAGGCGCCAAAGAAAATTTTCAGTTTGCCGCGATGGGCTTCAGCTGTTTGTTCGAGCAGCCTGTCCGGATCCGGGCGCATGGGCTCGTCGGTCATTTAGTTTTTCCTTAGCGCGTCCAGCGCCAGATTCAGCTCAACAATATTTACCACGGGCATGCCGATAAAGCTGACCAGCGGCTTTTGCGTGTGCTCGGCAACCAGCTGGCTAACCTGCTCAACGGTCAACTGACGGGCAGCGGCGACGCGCGGGATCTGCCATGCCACCGCTGCCGGCGTCAGGCTATAGTCCAGCCCGCTGGCCGAGGCGGTTACCAGCTCCACGGGAACATGCTGACTGGCCTGTGGATTAGCGGCGCGAAGAGCGGCCACGCGCTCAGTGACGGCTTTGTCCAGCTCAGGGTTGCTGCCCGCCAGGTTACTGCCGCCGGATGCCATCGGATTATACGGGCTTTCGGCAGTGGCGGAAGGGCGTCCCTGGAAGTAGCGGGCATCCGTAAAGTTCTGACCAATCAGGCGCGAACCGCGGTTTTCGCCATTTTGCATAATCAGCGAGCCGTTGGCTCGATCCTTAAACCACCACTGGCCCAGCGCGGTGGTCACCAGCGGGTACAACCCGCCGGTAATAAGAGACAGCAGAATAAACAGAAGTATAGCGGGGCGTAACATCGTCATTTGATTCACCTTTTAAACCAGGCCGAACAGCGTCAACAGCAGGTCAATAACCTTGATACCGATGAAGGGCACCACCAGCCCGCCCAGGCCGTAAATCCACAGGTTACGGCGCAGCATGGCGGCGGCGGTGAGCGGCTTATAGCTCACGCCTTTCAGCGCCAGCGGGATCAGGAAGACAATAATCAGGGCGTTAAAAATTACTGCGCTCAAAATGGCCGAGGCCGGGGAGTGCAGATGCATCACATTCAGCGCGTTTAACTGCGGATAAGTCGCAGCAAACGCGGCCGGAATGATGGCGAAATACTTCGCCACGTCGTTGGCGATGCTGAACGTGGTCAGCGAACCGCGGGTCATCAGCATTTGCTTGCCAATGTGCACCACTTCAATCAGCTTGGTCGGGTTGGAGTCCAGGTCGACCATGTTGCCCGCCTCTTTTGCGGCCTGGGTACCGGAGTTCATCGCTACCGCCACGTCAGCCTGTGCGAGGGCAGGGGCATCGTTGGTCCCGTCACCGGTCATCGCCACCAGACGGCCTTCCGCCTGATATTGACGAATCAATGCCAGTTTGGCTTCCGGGGTGGCTTCGGAAAGAAAATCATCCACGCCCGCTTCGGCGGCAATCGCCGCGGCAGTCAGCCGGTTATCCCCGGTGATCATCACCGTTTTGATCCCCATCTTGCGCAGCTGGGCAAAGCGCTCTTTGATGCCGCCTTTGACGATGTCCTTCAGGGCAATGACCCCGAGCACGCGCGCCCCTTCGGCCACCACCAGCGGCGTCGCCCCCTGACGGGCCACGCTCTCGACCAGGCTGTCCACTTCCGGTGGGAAATGACCGTTGTTGGCCTCAATGTGGCGACGGATGGCGTCAACGGAACCTTTACGGATCATGCGGTCCTGGATGTTGATGCCGCTCATGCGGGTTTGCGCCGTGAAGGGCACGAAAGTGGCATGCAGGCTCTGTACGTCGCGCTGGCGCAGGTTGAAGCGCTGTTTGGCGAGGATCACAATGCTGCGGCCTTCCGGGGTTTCATCGGCAAGGGAAGAGAGCTGGGCGGCATCCGCCAGCGTTTTTTCATCCACGCCCGGGGCGGGTAAGAAGTCTGACGCCTGGCGGTTACCCAGTGTGATGGTCCCGGTTTTATCCAGCAGCAAGACATCCACGTCACCGGCGGCTTCCACCGCCCGCCCGCTGGTGGCGATGACGTTGGCACCGAGCATACGGCTCATACCGGCCACGCCGATGGCCGACAGCAGACCACCAATCGTGGTGGGGATCAGACAGACCAGCAGTGCCACCAGAACAGTGACGGTGACCGCGGTGCCGCCATAGGCGGAGAACGGCCAGAGCGTTGCCGTTGCCAGCAGGAAGACAATGGTTAAGGCCACCAGCAGGATGGTCAGCGCAATTTCGTTAGGGGTTTTCCGACGCTGCGCGCCTTCCACCATGGCGATCATCCTGTCGAGGAAGGTCTCACCCGGGTTAACGCTGCACTGGATCACCAGCCAGTCGGAGAGAATGCGCGTCCCGCCCGTCACGGAGGCAAAATCGCCGCCGGATTCACGGATCACCGGCGCAGATTCCCCGGTGATGGCGCTTTCGTCCACCGATGCGCCCCCCTCAATAACTTCCCCGTCGCAGGGGATGATGTCGCCCGCTTCCACCAGCACCACATCGCCTTTACGCAGTTCATCCGCCGGGACGTGGTCCATCTGCGCGCCGTATTTTGGTTCACGTAGCTTGCGCGCGAAGGCGGGTTTTTT